>CANQYN010000011.1 GCA_947628105.1 uncultured Bacilli bacterium | reverse complement strand
CTTTTCCTAAATTATAAGTATATTTTATGGTATATGTTTGTTTTCCTGTCACGGTACGATCAGAAGAACCAATTTGAATTTTATAATCTCCATTTTCTTTTGAAGTCCTATATTCGTGATCGACATTGACATTGGTTATTTGCGTTTTATTTTTAGAAGTCGATCCATCTTCCCTTATAATAGTATTTTTCAAAGGAATCGTTCTAATAATTCCATGTTTCATCACATTAAAATTAGCTGTTATTGTCTCGGTAATATCTAAAGTGTTATTTTCATGAACAAGAATATTAATATCATATTTATCAATAACATAATCATTAAAATGATATAATTCAGCTTTATTAGGCGTAATTAAAGTAATATCTGGTTGTGAATAGGAATTCGTAGTATTTATTAATATTTGATAATACTCAATTTCATCAATATTATGTCCTTTTAACGTATTTAACTGAAACATTTGTTGAAAATTATTTGTACCTGTTTTAACACTACCTAAATTATAATTTTGAGCAAGCAATGTTTTTTCGAATCATAATAATATATTGTTATATTATAGTCAATTGTCTTTTGAGAACGATTAGTAACTGTTCCGATTAATCCAAAGTTTCGACTAGAAGTAGAAGAATTATCTTGAAATTTAATATTGGAAAAAGATAAATCCCCTACTGTTATTACAGAAAAATTATCATTTTTTGAAATAAAAGAAGTCTTTTCCGATAATGCTTTTATGGAGGAAGGATGAACTAAGATAGAAAATAAAAAAATAACAATAAATAAAGATAATTTTTTTATAATTCCTTTCATTGATTTTTTCTCGTTATAATTCTACCTTTACATTTTCTCTTTCTTTTTCATTTGCTTCAAACATTGATTTTACTCTATAGCCAAATATTTTAGCTATCAAATTACTAGGAAACATCTCCACTTTATTATTATAAATTCTAACAGTTCCATTGTAATATTTTCTTGCATTGGCAATATCATCTTCTACTTTGGTAAGTTGATTACTTAAATTTTTAAAATTTTCATTGGTTTTTAAATCGGGATAATCTTCTGCTAGAGCCATAATTTGATGAATGTTTTTTGATAAATCTTCATTAGCTTTTATCTTTTCATCATCTGACATAGTATCATAACTATTATTGCGCATCTGAACTACTTCCAACAAAGTATTTTTTTCATGTTTAGCATATCCTTTTACCGTTTCTACAATATTGGGAATTAAATCCCATCTTTTTTTCAAATAGACATCCATCGTAGAAAATGCCTCATTTACCCGATTATTTAATCGAACAAAACTATTATATGTAACTAGTAATACTAATAAAATAATAACAATTACTGCTATTACAATGAATAATATCATATCTATCACCTCTCGATTATCATTATATCATGATTTTTTCTCATTCTTTTTTATTTTTCCTATCTTATGAATGATTTTACATTTTATAGTCATAAATTTTAATCTTTCATGTCTTTATAATAATCTATAAATACACAAATTATTTAATTGTTAAATTTCCTTGATAACTTAGCTTAATAGACGTATCATTTATATTTAGATTCATTTTAATGTGGTTATTTTGAATAGCGCCAGATTCTAACTCAACTATACTATCAATAAAATCAATAAATTCATGTGTATCAAATATTTCAATCATAGTTATTTTAGAATCTAAGTTAGTAGGCAATTCTTCATATTTTTTATTTTCAATATTTTTAAAATCTTTATTTGTAAAAAAGTCAACATAAAAACAAATATATCCTTTGGTATTATTTAACTTAATATCAAGAAAAATTAAAATAGAATAACCTTTTGTTTTATTGTAAGTTGCATTAACATATTTCATTTCAGATGATAGTACTGTATATTCATTATTATTTATTACTAACATATTCTTTCCTATTTAATTATACCATTTTTATTTAATTTATGATAAAATATTAATAGAAAATAATAGTATGTGTTTCCTTTTATAAAAAATTAAGATAAACCAACGATTCATGTAATGATAGAAATGAGGAATTTGATGAAAAAATATATAAAAGAATTTATCCATGACTTAGAAATGAAGATACAAAAAAATCATAAATTTTCAAATGAAGAATTAAATTTTATAAGAATTAAAATAACTGACTTTCAACACGAAAGATTAATTCACTTATTAGTTACTCTTTTTTATGCTATTTTTACTCTGTTCTTTTTAGTATTATCTAGAATAGAAGTCATTTTTTTTCTTCCCTTCTTATTTGAAATAATATTTTTAATCTTTTATATCAAGCATTATTTTTTCCTAGAAAATGCCGTTCAATATATTTATCAATTATATGATACTATCCTATTATCTAGTTCAACTAAAAAAAATAAGTCATAAAAAAAAGTGTTTTTTATCTTTTATTTCATACGTTTATATTCGTATGAATTTTTTGATTTTTCTAACACTTTTTTATCATATTTCTAAAATAATGGGGCAAATAATCGGAGAATTGCTTGCCATAAAGCTTTTATAAAACCGGTCTTTACGTCATTATCATCTAGCTCTTTTCCTTCTTTAAAAGTTTTTTCAAAATCATCTCGTATATCTTGAATCATCTTTACTTGTTCCATATAAATACCATTTTCAAAATGAAGATATAAGCTTCGATAATCCATATTAATAGTTCCTACTACAGCTCTTATATCATCTGATAGAAATACCTTTGAATGAACAAAACCATTTGTATATTTATAAATTTTTACTCCATTCTCATGTAACACTTTGAAAAAAGAAGTTGTTTGCGTATATACGATTTTTTTATCGGGAATCCCAGGGACAATAATTCTTACATCGACTCCTCTTTTAGAAGCTCTACAAAGAGCATTAACCATATCTGTATCAATAATTAAATAAGGAGTCATAATGAATAAATAGTCTTTGGCGCTATTAATCATATTAATATATACATCTTCTCCAATTAAATCTTTATGAAGAGGAGCGACACTATAAGGAATAACATATCCTTTGTTTTTTTCTTTTTTCTTAAAATCATATTTAAATTTTGTAATATCGATATCCTCATTTCGATTGGCATTCCATAAAGTTAAAAACATAACTGTTAAATTCCAAATAGCATCCCCGACAATTTTGATACCATTATCTTTCCATATTCCTAGTTTGCTATTAATATTGATATATTCATCACTTAAATTAACACCGCCAGAAAAGGCGACTTTTCCATCGATAATTGTCATTTTTCGATGATCTCGATTATTCATAAAAATGCCTCTAAAAGGACTTAACTTATTAAATGGAATGCATTTTATTCCATATGGAGCTAACTTCTTTCCATAATCGGTAGAAAGCATCGCAATACTTCCCATATCATCATATAATATTCTTACCTCTACTCCTTGAAGCGCTTTTTCTTTTAATATCTTTAAAATTCCATCCCACATAACCCCTTCTTTAATAATAAAATACTCCATAAATATAAATTTTTCTGCCTTTTGTAATTCTTTTAATAATTCGGGATAAAATATTTCTCCAAAAGGATAATAGGTCACATCATTATTCGTACTAACAAAATGTTTGGTTCGATTGATTAAGTACCGTATATTATCCATTTTTTTATCTTCAATTTCTTTTGTAATCTCTTCTTTTTGTACCAATAAATCTTTATATTTATTTTCATAATTAAAGATACTTTTCAATAGTTTATTTTTCGAATAATTTTTTCCTAACGTAATTAAGAGAATCGTACCAAAGATAGGAAATATTAAAATTAAAATCATCCATGGTAAATCATTAGAAAGTCTCGTACTATCTTTTAAAATAATAAGGACAATTAAAATACTAATAAAACTATAAAGTATCGTTATAATTCCTAAATATTTATAAAAAAATAATCGTATCATAATGGCAAATCCAAATTGTAAAGCGATTCCCGCTAGAACTATGAATCCTCTTTTGAAAGCATTTAACATACATTTCCTCCCTAAAACCTCTTAATCTACATTAACATAACATATTTTTTCAATCGATAAAGATATCTTTTTCTTCTTTATTATTGTATCATAAAAAACGGAAAGCGACAAAAAAGAATCTTTTTCTTTATTTGACAAATTGATAAAATTATACTATACTAATCTGCACGAAAAGAGGAATACGGTATGCCAGAAGAAAGAAAAAAAGCAATTGATTCTTTTCTTGATTATTTAGTACGTTCATCAAATCAATTAGCTGAAAAAATATCACCCCATATTTTACAAAGAAAATATAGTCATTCTTTTTTTGATTATATCGAAAGAAAATATATTATTCGAGTTTTAAAGACAGATTCTAGTGAATGGAAAGAACATTTTGAAATATTTACAGATTATGAGGTACTTTCTAATTTATTAATGAAAAGTTTAATTGATGCGACAGAAAAAATGGAAGTAATATTCTTTTTAATACAAAAAAATATCGCAACTGGTTTATTAAATTCAAATCGAAAAACGTTTGATTTTGATCAAGTTGATAATTATCCATTTCAATATTTTACCAAAGAAGAAATAAAAGAATTAATTCAAGCCAAAAAATATTATAGCAATCTTTCTAAACCAGATGATTTATTAACAGAAGAAGAAAAGGCAAAACAAAAAGAATTATATCAATTTTTACAAGATTGTCCATTAAAAGATGATAATATGGTAGTTTTACATCGAAATATTCAAAAGCATTATTTTGATAAAAAAGATAATCTTACGGAAGAGGATGTTAATATCATTATCTCTTCTTTATTACAATTAAAAATTGATAAATCAATCTGTCAAGATATAAAAGATATTTTATTGAAAAAAGATATTACGCTATTATTATATCGAGATCATCTAATTCGTTTTTTTGAAAAAACATTTCCTCAAAATGAAAAAGAAGAAAAACAAGATTTATCTCTTCCCTATATGAAAGAGACTATCATGATTGTCAAAAATTACATTGGTTGGTTATCAGAAGAAGCACTTCTTACCAAAAAACATGTTATTATCCCTACTTTTTCTTATTTTGAAGATATTAGTAACGGAAGCAATTTAAAAAAGAAAGAATTAATTCATATTTTATTTTATATTGTAAAAAGAAATATCAATACCGGTATTTTAAAGAAAGATGTGACTTTAAATAAACAGCTTTATTTTTCCTTTGATAATGATTTTAATTTTGATAACCAAAAAGAATATCGTCATTTTTATGAAAAATTTCAATCTACTTTTCTTCCTGGAATTTCATCTCTTCCCGAACATGAAAATGAACTAATTAGTTTATTTGATACAGATTTTGATTTTAAAGAAATACAAAAAGCATATCAAACCATTCAAGATCATTATTTAAAACAGTTATTTTCTTTTACGAAAGAAGATATTAACCTCATAATAGATGCTTTTAAGACTTTAAAATTAAGTGATCATCTTTGCCTTATCTTAACAAGTTATCTACAAAAAGAATTAGAAACAAGAAAAAGAATCGAAATAAAAAATATGCCAATTTCCCCTTCTTTTAAAGATAAAAAGGTAATATTATCTACAAAAGAATATAATCAAATTTATCGTAATTTACTTACTTATTTTGATTTTGATGAAATGAAACCGATTCGAGCATTATCGTTATCAGAAATTATATATTGTATCAACCAATTAACAAAATTAAATATAGATAATCAAGTGATACAAAAATTTTTAATGAGAATAGATAAACAAAATTTATATCATTCATTTCATCCAATTACAAGATATCTTGATATGAAAGAAAAGATAGAATATTATCAAAAAGATGAAGAAATTCAAATGATTTTAGAAGATTTAGAAAATGAATTTCAAAAAATATTTATCTCGGATGCAAAAGATTATCAACAAGTAAAAAGAAATATCAAAGATGATATATCTTTATTTGAAGAACTTATTCCTCAGGGGTTTGAATATGAATATAGTAAAATTAAAAAAAGTAATTAAATTACTTTTTTTTATTCTAAACCGATAATTTTATCATCTATTATATCAATTTTTTCATAATTTGGTCTTTTAGGTAATCCTGGTATCGTCATAATATTTCCTAGTAATACGGTAATAAAACCCGCTCCATGGTATAACGTAATATCTTTTATCGTAACAGAAAAATGAGTGGGAGTCCCTACTTTTTTAGCATCATCAGAAAAAGAATATTGCGTTTTTGCTATACAAATCGGAAGATGAGATAAATGATCTTTTTCAAGTTGTTTGATTTTTTGACAAATATCCTTGTTATAAATCACTTTATCTGCTCGATAAATTTCTTTACAAATACAATTAATTTTATCTGTTATTGAAAGAGTATCTTCATATAAGAAATGAAATTTATTTTCTTGTTGCTCTATTATTTTTTGAGCTAATTCAATAGCTCCTTCCCCTCCTTTTTGATAAGTATTACTAACTACAAAAGGAATATTTTCTTTTTCACAGTAAGATTTTACAAATTCTATTTCTTCTTCGGTATCAGTATTATATCGATTAAGACAAACGATAATATTATTTCCAAATTTTTTTAAATTTTCATAATGTTGTACTAAATTTAACATTCCTTTTTTTAATTCTTGATCATGACGAGAATAAATTTCTTCTTTTGAAGTTCCTCCATGATATTTTAATGCCTTTATCGTCGCAACTAATACAGTACTATCGGGAATAATATCTCCCATTCGACATTTAATATCATAAAATTTTTCAGCGCCTAAATCCGCTCCAAATCCAGCTTCCGTTATTACATAATCTGCTAGTGAAAGACCTAATTTAGTGGAGACAATGCTATTACAACCATGAGCAATATTTGCAAATGGACCTCCGTGAATAATCACGGGATTATGTTCTAACGTTTGAACTAAATTAGGATAAAAAGCATCTTTTAATAAAAGAGCTAACGATCCTTCTATTTTTAAATCAGAGGCATAAATCATTTGATGTTTTTTATTATATCCTATTACTATTTTTCCTAATCGCCTCTTTAAATCCTCAAAGGAAGTTGCTAGACAAAATAAGGCCATAATTTCACTTGCCGCAGTAATAGAGAAAGTTTCTTGCCGATCGGCAATATCGATTAAACGAAGAGCTCTATCATTCACATCCAAAGCTCGATGAAATACGATTTTCTGAATATCTAATTCATTTCCTTGAAAAATATGATTATCGATCGCGGCACATAAAAGGTTATTCGCCGCAGTAATAGCATGAAAATCTCCCGTAAAATGAAGATTAATTTCTTCCATAGGAACTACTTGACTATATCCACCTCCCGTTGCTCCCCCTTTCATTCCAAAGACAGGTCCCATAGAAGGTTCCCGTAATACGGCAATGCTTTTTTGATGTAATCGACAAAAAGCATCATGTAATCCGATACTGACGGTTGTCTTTCCTTCGCCAAAAGGAGTTGGACTAATCGCTGTCACTAAAATCAATTTTCCTTTTAAAGAAGAAGGCTTTTTTACTATCTTGGCTTTATTATCTCCATATAATATAAGATCTTTTGATGACAAACAACACTTTTTTGCCACCTTTTTAATATCTTCCAATTTGGTGTTTCTTGCAATTTCAATATCTGTCATTTAATCACCTCTTATTTTATTATAACATATGTATTTCCATTTCAAAAAAAAACTGTTACCCAGTTTTCTTCACATCCATTTCTGATTTCATTAATACTTTTTGAGGTTGATTTACTTGAAATATATTTTCATCTTCTTGTGAAGCTTCAAAATTATTAGAATTATCGCGAATTGATTCTGCCATTTTAGCAGGAATATTTCCATATAAATCACTTGATAAAGTATCAAAATCTTCCGAAATTTTTTGCATGTCAAATTGACATACTAACATCGGCTTTTTTCCTTCTTCATCAATATAATCAATTGCATTTTGGCCAATCAATCCATCTTCTTTATATTTTTCAAAAAATTTACATACTAAATCTTGTGAATCTAATTCGATCTTACTCGGTGATAAGGTAATTAAAGTATCTGTCAAAATACGATAAATCAATAATTCTGCTTTCTTTTCCATCTTAATTGCTTTATCTAAAGCACCAGGAATTAATTCATCAATATACTTTCGTTTTATTTGTTCATATGTCATATTTTTTCCTCCTATCATTATTTTGAACGATATTTTTTGATTTATAATTTTTTTGAAGGAATTTGACATATTTTTCTATTGTCATTTTTACTCTCTACTATTTTGTTCTTCTTTTATCCAATTCATAATGAGCGTTACTATATAATTAATTTCTTCTTTCGTTAATTCTTTTCCTTTTTCAATATGGTGCCATTTCCAAAGACAATTTCTACAACAAGTCGCGGTAGCGTGTTGAGCCAAAAAAACAGGATGCCCTTTCATCGGTGTCTGTTTTCCATCATTGGAAATGACGGAAGGAGCAATTCTTTTTTCAATAAAATCATAAGCATGTTTTACAATCGTATCCATTCCTTTTTCTTGAATATATCGTCTTTCTTTTTCTGTTAAATGAAATTTACTTCGAAAGGAAGATTTTTTTAATTGCATTAATTTATTTTCGATTTTAGTTTCCATAACGTATTCCTTGTACTAAGGGCCGGATATTTCTTATTTTTACCTTTTTTAACTGAGTAACAGGAATTTCTTGTTTTTGACATGTTTTAAATTGTAAAAGATCTTGTTTTATATTATTGTTTTCTTCTGCATATGTTTCTATTTTTTCAAATAGAGCTTCTTCCTGATAAGAATATAAATCTTCATAAGAAATTTGATTTGCTTGAATCATTTGCTTTGTTATTTTCGCTAGTAACATCATCATATAATTATCACTACTGGAATGACAGTATTCATCAATTATTTGATTGAGAGCTATTACTTTTTGAGCGATAGAAGATGATAAAAAGCCAAGTTCTTCTTCCTGGTCTTCATTTTGATAAATTTGAATATCTTCAATCATCGAAGACATTTCTTCAATCGATAATTTTTTCGTCCAAAAAATAGCAGAAGCGATGATACCATCGATTCGATCCGCGCATAGTTTAGGACGATTATTATCGACGATAGGAAACTTTTTAAAATCGATAATATCTTCTACGACAAGGTTATCTTCTTTCAAAAAACGTTGTAATTCATCATCTTTTTTTAACATCATAGGAGTAAGTTTTTCTGTCGATTCTTGTTTTTCAAAATCACCATTCATATAGTCAATAACATGGGAAAAACAAGGCGTTGAAATATCATGAAATAAGGCCGCTAAAGTATCTTGTTTTCGTTTTGTAAACCGATATGTCAATAAAGCGACAGATAATGAATGATCAAAACGACTAAAATAGGTTGGAAAATCATAAATGGCAGAAGAGGCAAAATCCATCCCACAAAAATATCCAATCTTTTTTAATCGTTTTATATTAGGTAACGACAAATATTTTTCTAAAAAGTCAGGGATTTCTCCCATTTGTGATAAATATGCTTCTACCATACTAATTTCCTTTCTTATGTAAATATTCACATGCCATTAAAGATGCGATTGTACCATCAGAAACGGCAGTTGTTAACTGTCTTATCTTTTTTTCTCGACAATCTCCAGCGACAAAAATATTTTCTATATTCGTTTTCATATCTTCTTTGGCAATTATATAATGATATTTATCTAATTGTATATAATTTTTAAGAAAATCAGTAGAAGGAACTTGTCCAATAGCAATAAATAATCCTTGAATCATCAATTCTTCTTCTTGTTTCGTATCTTGATGATAAACTTTAATTCCTGTTACTTGGTTTTCCCCTTGAATTTCTTCTACTTTAGTATTTAATAAAATTTTTACGTTTTCTTTTTGTTGTAATATATCAACATATTTTTGTTCTCCACGAAATTCATCTCTTCGATGAATAAGATAGACAAAACGACAATAATCACTTAAAAAAATAGCATCTTCTAATCCAGTATTTCCTCCTCCGATGATCGCAACCGTCTTTCCTTTATACAAAGGGCCATCGCAGGTAGCGCAATAGGAAACTCCTCTTCCAATCAATTCTTTCTCATTTTTTAAACCCAACATTTTATTTTCTGTCCCTACCGCTAAAATAATAGCTTTACTAAAATATTCATTATCTTTTGTAATTACTTTATCTTTTTCGATAGAAATTACTTTTTCTAATCGAAAATCAACTTCTAAAGCTATCATTTGTTGATACAAAGAATGGGCAAGATCAAATCCAGTAATCGCTTTAAAACCGGGATAGTTTTCTACTTTAGGAGAACGGACAATTTGACCACCATAATTTTTAGCTTCTAAAACTAATACTTTTTTCCCCGCTCTTTTGCTATAAATTGCAGCCGTCATTCCTGCGACACCAGAACCAACGATGATAATATCATACATCGTCATCACCTCATTTTTTATTATAACATATTTTTCCATAAAAAAACCTTACGGTTTTTTTACTTCTTTTAAAATGTTTTGAAAAATAGAAAGATGAATTTCCTCATCTTGAATAATTCGGCGAAATAGTTTTTGAATAGATTGATTTTGAAGAGAGTTAATTAATTGTTGATATCCTTGAATAGCATTTATTTCTGACTCAATATCTAAAATCATCATATCTTCTATATCGACTGTATAGTTAAGTAAATCGCTATCCCAACTCATCAACTTTTTTTCCTTAGGATAGACAAAAGCCGGTGCTAGACCAAGAAGTTGAATTACCTGAGAAAGTAATTGTAAATGTTTCATTTCTACAATGGCAATATTTTTTAAAATTGTTCCATAATGTGGATATTTTTCTCGTAAGGAAAAAGCTTGATATAAGTAAAGATGAATCGCAGAATTTTCACTTACTTCTCCACTATAACTAGATAATATTTTTTTTGCTTCTTCTAAATCAATCGAGTTAATTTCTACTTTTGGATAAGGAGTATCTAATCGATATTGCATAACATCACCTATTTAAATATATCCAAAAAAAAAGAAAGAATACCAAGTATTCTTACGATAATATATTTTTTATAACAATTGTTTTTATACGAGACATTTCTTCTAATGTCGTCATGATACCCTCATTCCCAATTCCAGAATTTTTCCATCCTCCAAAAGGCATTTCAGCAGAGCGATGAAAACTAGCTCCATTAATAATTGCGCCTCCTACTTCTAATGATTGCGCTACATAAAATGCTTTTTTCATATCTTTTGTAATGACGCTACCACATAATCCATAAGAAGATTGATTTGCAATCTCAATGGCTTGATCGATTGTATCAAAGCCAATGATTGGAATGACTGGTCCAAAAATTTCCATATCTTTTGCGACATCCATATCTTTTGTCACATTATCTAAAATCGTCGGTTCAAAGAATGCTCTATTTCTTCTTCCCCCGTAAATTAATCGAGCTCCTTGTTCTAACGTCTTTTTTACTTGTTCTTCTACGCGAATAGCAGCCTGTTCTGTAATTAAACAACCGATCTTAGTCGTCGGATCAGCGGGCATTCCTACTTTTAAAGTTCTTATTTTTTCAATTAATTTTCGGACAAATTTCTCTTTGATAGCATTGGAAACAAGAAATCGTTTACTAGCACAACATACTTGTCCCGTATTGTAAAGTCTTCCCCAAACAGTTTCCTCTACTGCTAAATCAAGATCGCCATCTTCGCATAAGATAAAGGCATCATTTCCCCCTAATTCTAACATGACATGCGTTAAATTTTTACTACAAGTTCCCATCGTTTCTATTCCCGCTGCGGTAGATCCTGTTAGGCTGACACAATGAACGAGTGGATGAGCCGCCAATCCTTGTCCTACCACTTTTCCATCTCCATGAATGACGTTAACAACTCCTTCGGGAACTCCTGCGACTAATAAAAGCTCTACATATTTTGTCAAAGTTAAGGGATTATACGTAGATGGTTTTACAATAACGCTATTTCCCATGATAAGAGCTGATGGTACTTTTTGGCCAAATAAATCGCAAGGAAAATTAAAAGGAATAATACAAGCGACAACTCCCAATGGTTCACGAACAGTATATTGTATCGTATGTTCATGACCTGGTTCAATTCCTGTTGGAATACTTTTTCCATATAGATGTTTTGCTTTTTCAACATAAGCATTTACAAATACTTTTGTATTTCCTACTTCAGCTAATGCTTCCGTAATTGGTTTTCCTGTTTCTGCCGATAATAAAGCAGCTAATTTTTCTTTATGTTGTTCTACTAAATCAACAAATTTTTTTAAAATTTCCCCTCGTTGATACATTGGAATTTTAGCCCAGCCCTTTTGTGCTTTATGAGCTACTTTTACAACCATATCTACATCTTCTAAGGTAGAGTTAGGAATCGTATCTATCACTTCATTAGTCGCTGGGTTTAAAACGGCAATGGTATTTTTATTTTGGGCATCCATCCATTCTTTTCCCACTAAATTTTTCATCGAAACCTCCTATTGTTCAAATCCTGTAAACGATAACATTAATCCGCCACAAGTATTTCTCGTATGATCTTTATAACCATATTCCCCAAATGTAAATGTCATGATAAAAGGAACATCTTTTGCTTCTCTTTTTACTTCTTGATAAACTTCTTCCATGCGATCGCCAATTCCTACTTTTCTTCCACCACAATGAACGAGGAAGTAAGCACCTGGTTTTTCTAACCGATTAGCTACTTCACCTAATACTTTTCCCGCCGAAGTAATTAAATCATCAATACTTGCTTTCATTTGAATTACCGCTGTGTTTTTGGCAACAATATTTCCTAAAGTCATTGAATAATCTTTGTTTCCAGACATGGGATGACGAATCGCAATCAAATCACCTAATGGCTCTTTTACGCCAAGAGGTCTTGTAATAGAAGCTACTAAAAGATTGGCATTCATCAATTCTTCTGGTTTGGCTCCAATCCATTCCGCATATTTTTTTAAAGCTGGTTCTCCATCAATTTCTACCAACTTATGTTCATCTTCTACTTTGGTAACAATTCCTACATTATTCGTTTCTTCATAAGCACCTGTAAACGTTGTTTCAATTAATTTATCAGTATAAAAGAAAGCAACTGCTACTCCATCATTAAACATGGTCGTATGATCAAAAATTTTCCAATCTCCTACTATTGTATTATCCGCTGCACTTCCTCCAAATAAAGGAACATCTCCGATGACATCTTGAATTCCTTTGACATAGTATTCTTCCTCATATTTATCGATTGGAGAAGCCAACATACAATAATAAGTAGGCGCATAATCTAATCCTGCTGCTTTAAGAGCAGATAAAGCGACTTCTCTTCCCGTTTTTCTTGGATCTCCTGCCGTTTGTCGAGCAGCGACCCCTACTTTTAAATCCGGATCATCTAATACTAACATTCCAGCAAAGCCATGATCTGATGCAATAATACCGTCTGGTACGATAATCCCCCCAGAAGAAGTACACCCGATCAAAGGCATATCTCCTACTACTTCTTTTACTCCTTCAATTACTTTTTTCTGATCATATCGAACAGACGTAAATAATAATCCTAATTTTTTGTATTCTAATCCTTCTACTGCCATTTTGGCAAGTTCGATTCCTGCTTGTTTAGAATCGGTATGAGTAGAATATCCTACTTTTGATTTTAACATATGTTCCCTCCTTTTATTCTTATTTATTCTGTTTTTATTATATCACTATCCGAATTTCAAATATAGTCTTTTTTCGACTTTTTAAAAATTTTATAAAAAAAATGACGAACTGTCATTTTATGTAATGATATTTTTTTAAAAAAGAAATAAATCCTACCAAGTAAATAGTTCCTGCTAAATAACCACCAATAATATCACTAAAATAGTGAACTCCTAAATAAATTCGACTCATTCCTATCAAAAGAATAAACAGAATTGTCAAAACTAAAGCAAGATATCCCTTTTTATTTTTATGATTTTGATAAAATAAATACCATAGAAATCCAAAGAAAGAAAGAGAAATAAACGCATGGGCACTAGGAAAACTAAATCCTATTTCTTCGATAAAATTCATCGGTGGTCGTGGCCTTTGAAAAAGAAGTTTTAAAAAAGTCGCGACTAAAGTAGAACAAGCTAAATTAATAGGAATCAATAAGCGATTTGTATTTTTACAAACGATCATAGCAATACAACAAAGTAACAAGATAACATCCGCATTTAAAACAGTCGTAATGGCTAAAAACAAAATATCGCTACGATGTGATCGATAAAAATTAAGATATTCATAAATATGAGAATCGATAAATGTAATTTTTTTTGTTATGATGAAAAACCATAAGATAAAAAACAAAATGGCACATAAAAGGATAACTACTTTTTTCTTCATGTTTCACCTCATTGGAAAAAGAAATGTTTTATTCTGTCATTAAGACAACTGACAATTTTCCTTTATAATGCATCAATACTACTGTTTCTTTTGTCGGATATCCCATATCTTTTTCATAAGAGATTTCATAATCTAAATAATACGCTTTTTCATCGTTTATTTTTGCTTTTTTATATAATTTTTGTTCCGAATTTACGAGAGTTACTTCTTTTACTAAAGGAAGATCTTGTTTGCGATCGTGATACATATTATTTTCTACATAGCGATAAATTGTATCTTTTGCTTTATTGGCAAAACGTTCTTGAGAAGCTCCTAAAACAAACTGAACTCCCCCAATATCATTTTTATTAACCGCGGTATCGAGAGAATAGAAATCCGCTAGAAAAATTTTTCCTAATAATTCCGCATATTTCTTCTCATCTAACGAATCACTTTCTAATACTTTTTTTAACTCTTTAAATTCTTTTTTAACATATTTTGAATCTGTTTCATCAATTTTATAGCCATATGATAAAATTTCTTCTACTGTCTTTACCTGAGATACGTTTTTTCCTTTTAGACTACTATAAATATCATACATCGAATACAATAAAACGATAAAGACAAAGACAAATATCGTAATAATTGGCCCCTTTTTTAATTTTCTTTTTTTCATATTATTTTCCCTCTTTTACTAAATTATCTGCTTCTTTGGTTTTTTGAATCAAATCATATACAATAATCGAGTTCGATATAGCTAACATCTTTTCAGCATATTGGTCATTTTCTTCAATATAATCAGTTCCAATGGTCGCATTTTCATTTAAAATTTTTACTTCATCTTTACTATGATTATAATAAATTTCATTAGTAATCCAATTTCCATCAGGGAAGATTACAATATTATCTTTGGTACTAAATATATCATGCCCTAACGCATATTCACTTTGAAATCCTAACATATTTCCTAATGTTGGCATAACATCATACATTCCCATGACCGTTTTAACCTCTTTTTGAAATTGATTATCTTTCGTCCATATAATGAAAGGAACTTTTCGATTTAATTCATAAGTATAATAATCGACATCCCGATAATCCGGATCATCTGAATCAAGTACGCTATCGGTCTCGGGAACATAGTTATAAAAACGTTTATATTCTGATTTTTTTAATTTAGCATCATGATCTCCATAAATAACAACGACCGTATTTTCTAAAAGACCAGCTTCATCTAATCGATCGATAAATTCACCGATTGCCTCATCTGCGTAATGAGCAGATTTAAAATAGTATCCTAGTTTTGTTCCTTCCATATAAGGCGCTACTAAGGTTTCTTTTTTTCCGGTTTCTTCATTTATTTTTTCATATTTCATCGATACGTCAAAGTCACTATACGCTACTCCCTTATCATTAAATGGAGTATGATTGGAAAGCATAACCATCGTACCATAAAATTTTTGATGTTCCTCTTTTACTTTATTAATAATCGGAATACTTTGACGGAAAAATGATTTATCAGATAATCCTAATCCAACTACTTCATCGATAGTAAAACTTTTTTTATGACAGAAAAATTCATCATATCCAATACTTTTATAAGTAGTACTCCGATTCCAAAAAGAACAATTATTTCCATGCATACTAAAGGTATAATATCCTTTTTTCTTTAATTGTTTTTGTAAGGTATCATATTCACGATCAAAATAATTGACAAAAACAGTTCCTGAAGAGGCAGGTAATAATGAAGTGGAATAAGTAAATTCCGAATCACTACTCGTTCCTACACTTTCTTGAGCATAGAAATTAGAAAAATAAAGTCCCTCTTTGGATAATTTCCGCAAATTAGGAGTAACATACTTTCCATTAAATTTGGTTTCTAATAAAAAGTTTTGCATACTTTCCGCATGAATAGCAATGACATTTTTTCCTTTAAAAATATTAGTGTATTTATTCTTTTTTGGCTTCTTTTCCTCTTGATAATATTCTCGAAAGGTACGTACGGCTTCATCATATCCAAATAAAGGATTTAATTGTGACTTTATCGTAGCAAAGGCATCGTTTACTTGATAAATATAAATTCCAAATTTAGAAACTAAATAATTTCGATCCCATTGTTTATTTAATCGGCTTAAATCGACAGAAGTAAGAGTAGAAATAAACATTCCTAAAGTAATTAAACCAACCACTAACGTATTTAAAGCTCGAACTTTTCCTTGTTCTTTTTTTTCGACATTATCAAAATATTTTTTCTTTTTTAAATATTGATTGACAAAAAATAAAGTGACAAGTTGGAATAAAAAATAAAAACATCTTGGTTCGATTACATTTCCTACGGCAGCTTCATCTAAACCTGCCAATTGAAAAGAGGTCTCTATTAAAGAAACTGAAATAAAAGATAAAAAATTAATATAATAAGCAGAATTTAAAACGCATATCGCAGTCAATAAAATAGACCAACAAAAATAATATTTAAATTGATGTTTTGGTTTTAAAAAATAACCAAAAGCAGAAATGATGAGAAGAAATGCTAAATCAGCTAAAAAAGGACTGATATCAAATGTATTTTTTAACGTAAAATGACGTAACATAAGTTCATTGATAACAGATGTAATTAAAAAGGTAAAAAACAATACATTCGTTTTTCCATAATGGGTAGCAAATTGATACATTTTTTTTATTTGTTCTTTTATATTAATCTTATCTTCCTCTTTTTTGGAAACAGATGCTGGCATAATCTCACCTCTATTAACAAAAATAGTATATCATCTTTTTTTGAATTATTCAATTTTTTTCAAAGAAGAACTGTCAAGTTGTGGGTAATAAATATTTGGTACTTCTCCTTGTATTACTTTTAAAATAATCGGCACCTTCGTTTCTACTGTCGTCGTCTTAGAAGAAAAAGGAAAAGTAATTTGAGCATCGACACTTACCTTTACATTTACTCGAATAATAGCGTTGTTAATTCCATAAGAATCGACATTGCTTTCAATATCCGTATCAACTCCTCCGATAAATTTCAATTTGACTGGTATTTTAGGACTTAAATTAGCTAAAAAGAAAGAATCAAAAAAAAGAGATAAGGGAATTTTGCAAATAATTCCTTTTTTTAATTCTTCCATATTATAATCGGTTAATTCATCTTGCGTTAAATGTAATTTTTCAATTTCACCTGATTCTAATAAAGAAATATTTTTACTGACATTGGTATTTAATTGATTTAATAAACGATTGATTGCGATGGGATCAAAGTTGATACTATCGCCATTTTTTTCAGTTAATAATAATTTTTCAATATCATCATTTTGTTTCATTTCATCTTCGATTGCTTTGGTAATGACGATAGAACCAAATGTTGTCGTTTTAATTTGGGCATATTCCATCATCTCTGGTAAAATCTTTTTCCCGGCTTTTTTAATTAAATAAATGGAAGAAAAGAAAATGAGAAAAATAGTGATTAAGAAGAAAAGAAACTTATTTTTCTTTTTTAATGAAAAACATTTTTTTAAGTGCATCTTTTTCATATCTTCACCACTATATTTTATGTATTTTTCCTTTATTTTATCAAAAAGAAAAAGAAAAGATTTCTTTTCTTTTTATCGATTAGTCGATCCAAATCCTCCCATTCTTTCTCCTTCAGCATCATCGTTATCTACTTGCAAATATTTTTGAAAAATAGCTTGTGCAATACAATCTCCTTTTTTAATGAAGACATCATCTTCTTTTAAATTGATACATTGTACAAAGATATGACCATCATTTTCTTGATTTCCATAATAATCTTTATCGATTACACCAATACTGTGAGGAAATAAAATTCCTTGTTTTTTAGGAGAAGAACTTCTCGGTACAATAAGTAACACTTCATCATCTTGCATATAACTTTTTAATCCGGTAGGAATTAATGATGGTTTCATTCCTGGTTGATACTTTGGTAATACAAAATCTTCTGCCGCTTCGATATCATACGCAGCGGAATACTTTGTCTTTCTTCTTGGCAGATGGATATCTTTTTCTTCAAATCCTTTTACTACTTCAAATCCTCTTATCTTTTGCATTTTTTAGTTCCTTTCTATTTTTAATTTCGACAAGCACAAGGTTGTCCTTCTTCTTCTAAAATTTTACTGTTATCGATTTTTAAAACAATTTCTCCTGTTTCTAATGTTTTAGGAACATCGATAATTCGTTGATTACTAGAACCTACATAATGAATTTTGGTACTTGCTAATTTCAAAATAAATTTTCCATCTAAAAGTACATCGATAGTATGAAGAATATCATCTAAATTAGAATCGTTTTCTTTTTGTTCTAATAATTCTTCAAAAGTATATCCTGTATAACACCAAATTGTTTTATTGGGATAACGTTCTTTAATATTTAATACTAAATCACGAATGGTCTTTCGATTTTTTAGAAACAAGGGATCTCCTCCTGATAAGGTAATTCCACTACACCAATCTTGATCTAATTCATGATAAATTTCTTCAATAGCATTATCGTCAAATTCTAATCCATCATTTTCATCCCATGTAATGACATTTTGGCAGGCTGGACATTTATGAGAACATCCGCTTGTCCATAATACTACTCGTAATCCAGGACCATTTAGCATATCTGCTTTCGTAATGTTATGATATCTCATATTACATTGACTTCCTTTCTGAAATTTCAACCATTTTCGCACGATTTAAACGTGTTTCTCCATGAACTCTAGAATATGATAAATACCCATTCATACGATCTATTTTAGTTAAATCTTCACTTCCACATTTTGGACATACATCCATATCTAGTTCTTCATGTCCGCAATTATTACAATAAGCTAATGATAAGTTAACTCCTTCGTAAAATCCCTTTTCCATCGCTCTTTCCACATAAGTAATCATCGCTTCTGTATTATAGTTTAAATTGTAGCGTACATATTGAATTCTTCCTCCGCGGAATAAATCCCAAAAACGTCCTTCTAAATCTTGTTTTTGAATTCCATTGATATCTTCCCATACTCCACAATGGAATGAATTACTTACGTATTCTCGACTAGATACTCCTTCGATAATTCCATATTTTTTTCGAAATTGTTCGATTTGAAGTCCACATAAACTTTCGGCAGGCGTACCATAAATGGCATATAATTTATGATCTTCCTTTTTATATTTATCTAGTTTTTTATTAATATATTTCATGACATCTAAAGCAAATTTCCCATCTTCCACTAGTGATTTTCCATTATATAACATTTGTAATTCGTTTAAGGCAGTGATTCCAAATGATAATGTCGCACTTTCTAATAATGGTTCAATATTATCCCCTGGTTGTAGGTGTCCTTTATAAAAACCACCTTCACAATAAGCAAGCGGATTAATCGATGCTTTTTTCTTTCCTAAATATTGATAAGTACGTAGATGAATTTTTCGAATCATTTCTAAATAATAATCTAATGTTTCATAAAAATCTTTATTTTCATCTCTAGCTTTTGCTAGAATCATTGGTAAATTTAATGAAATAGCCCCTAGATTAAATCGTCCAATAAAAACTGGTTTATCATCTTTATCGGCAGGTTCAAATCCGCCTCTTTCAAAGTATGGACTTAAAAAGGCACGACATCCCATTGGACTTACTACTCTTCCATACTTTTTATACATTTCACATACATATCCTTCCCCTGTTAATGATAGATAATCTGGATACATTGTCTTTTTACTACATTCGATTGCCGTTAAGAAACAATCTCTCATCTCTTTTCCTTCTCCATGAAGATTTTTATCATATAAGAATACTAATTTAGGGAATAATGTTGGTTTACGATATCCTTCTTTTCCTTGTCCTTTCATATGCGTTTTTAAAATAGTTTTCGTAATCATTTGTCCAAAACGATCTTTTTCAATTCCAAAGGTAAACGTTACAAAAGGATAATCCCCTCGAGAAGATCCGACACTATTTAATTTATATTCGATTCCTTGATATCCTTGTTCGCATTCTCTTTCTGTTTTTCGCCAAGCATAATCAGCGGCTCCATCAGGATCATCTTCTCCTTTAATGTCTAGATACTCTTGATAAAATTTATCATAACTTTTTTTGGCATAAGGAGTTAAAATGGT
>CANQYN010000010.1 GCA_947628105.1 uncultured Bacilli bacterium | reverse complement strand
ATGGTGCCGGAAATAGGACTTGAACCCACAACCTACTGATTACAAGTCAGTTGCTCTACCAGTTGAGCTATTCCGGCAAAAAAAATGGTGGGCGATATAGGACTCGAACCTATGACCCCCTGCTTGTAAGGCAGGTGCTCTAACCAACTGAGCTAATCGCCCGTCAACCTGACATAATTTAATATATCAGTTTTGCTTATATTTGTCAACACCATTTAACTTCTTTTCCATATTTTTAAGACTTTCTTCTATCCAAAAAGGCAATTTAGAAGCTAACGTTTGAAATCCAGATGGTGTCTCTATAATAGGTTTTCTTTTTACTACTTTTTTATCTTTATATTTTATTCCCTTAATACTCAAATTAATATGTCCCATCAAATCATCAACGCCAATTATTTTTACATTGATAATTTCTCCTACCTCTACGACATCATTTAAATTTTTTACAAAATGATCAGAAACTTCTGATATATGAATAAGTCCACTATAATAATCATCAAATTGAACAAAAATTCCATATGACTCAATCCCGGTGACGACTCCTTTGAGTATTCTTCCTTTTTTATATTTACTCAAGTTAAACACCTCGATAAAATTATAACATAAATTATACTAAATCAAAAGCTTTACTTGTTATTCTTTTTTTACTATAATAAGAAAAGGTGATAAAATGAAAGAAACAGAAAAAAAAATTATCGAAATTATTGACGCGATACGACCTTATTTAATTAATGATGGCGGAAATATTGAGTTCGTTAAATTTGAAGATGGTATCGTCTATGTCAAAATAATGGGTGCCTGCGCAGGATGTGAAATGATGGATATCACATTAAAAGAGGGATTAGAATTTACTTTAAAAGAAGAAGTCCCCGAAGTAAAAGAAGTAATCAATGTAGTATAAACTACATTTTTTTTATCCATTCAATATCAGGAAGAACAATATATTGGCTAATAAATTGATATAGTTTTTTTAATAACATTTCGTAATCTTTAGCTTTTTGAATAGCGACTAAAATTTCTTTTTCTTCTACTTCTTGAGCCATAATCTTCTCATAAATATCAAAATAAAAGGAAGGATAAAAAAATCGAATATAAAACATAAGTAGTTCATAATTATCTAAATTAGCGTTTTTGATATAAGAAGTTATTTTTAAAAAAACATCTTCTTCTAAAAAACAAGCTTTAAAGTATTCAGCGGTATCTCGAACTTTGATGTCGATGACAAAAGTAAGAGGATTGTATAAATCGAAGATAGTATCTTGAGGATTTACTCGATTATGTGTTATTCCTACATTATTATATTCTCTTTTATTAAACCGAAAAAGAGAAATTCCCGTTTCTGCGATTCCTATAAAATAGTTAATACTATCTTTAAGTAAAGGATATTTTTGTTTACACTCGCTCATTTGATATTCAAAATAATCTATTTTACTAGCCCATAAGTTGTCCCACTCCATAAAATGATTTTCTAAAAAAGAAAAATTTTGTTGAGAAAAGGTAACAATACTATCCAGTGTAATATTTTCTTTCATCTCCTGATAATACCATAATAATAAATATGTTTTTTCATTAATCATAGTTGTTAATTGTCCCTCTTTATTCAAAATAATTTGATGATTATAAATACCATGTTGATATAAAGTACTACTTAATTGATATATCTTTTCTAAAGGTTGAGGATACTTTAACAATAACAGTATGTAATAATCATTTCCTATTTTAAATTTATAATTATCATCAATATGGTAAATATCTGAAACTTCTAAATTATAAAAATAATTTATTGCATTTTTCATATATTCACCTCTATAAAACATATGTTTAAAACATAAAAAAAAGACGTATCGTCTTTTAAAATTCTACTTTTGGATTTTCTTTTTCTTCTTCCGCTACTTCAAAATATTTTTCATCTTTAAAATGAAACATAGAAGCTACTATATTGGAAGGAAATACTCGTAATTTATCATGATACATCATAACAGTGTCATTATAAAATTGTCTTGCATAAGCAATCTTATCTTCTGTTTCTGATAACTCCGTTTGTAAACTAATAAAATTTTCATTTGCCTTTAAATCAGGATAATTTTCTGCCAAAGCAAATAAACGACTTAATGTCCCAGAGATAACATTACTAGCTTCCATTTTTTCAGAATTTGTCGTCGCAGTCGCATACTGATTACGAGCCTTAATTACTTCATCTAATGTAGTTTTTTCATGTTTTGCATACCCTTTTACCGTATTTACTAGATTGGGAATTAAATCATATCTACGTTTTAATAATACTTCAACTTGTGACCAACTATTTTCTACTTTGTTTTTTAAACGAACAAGTGAATTATATGTTCCCATAATAAACGATACAAGAAAGATTACAATTACAAGAATTCCTATCAAAATATATATTGTCATATTTACCTCCATTCTATTTTTATTATACAAAAACTTAATTAAAAAAGAAATAGTTTTTGTATATATTTTTTAAATCTTTACAAACTATAAAAGAAAGGGTGATACAATTGGAAATTAGTATTCGAAAACATATTATAGAAGCATTCAAAGATTCTGACAAACAAGATTTTAAAGATTCTATTGAAGATGGAATTCATTCTAATGATGAAGCTGTATTACCAGGAATGGGCGTTTTTTTAGAAATCATTTGGGAAAATAGTAACGAACAAGAAAAGGATCAATTATTGAATATTCTAACTCAAAACATCAAAAAATAGGCATAACTGCCTATTTTTATTGTGTTGGTTGAGTAGAACTTACAGGTGAATTTGATACAGATGGTGTTTCTCCCACTTCCGTTTGTGGAGTATTTTCTGGCTCAGGTATTTCACAAACTTCATCATTATTTTTTGATAAAGTAATCTTATTGTCATTATAATAAGCATAATAAGATTCAAACTTAATATGAGCACAAGAAACTTCACCATTATCTTTTAAAATTAAAATATTTGACTCATCTACCGTAGGTTCTGCCCCTTGCGATTGAATAGAAATATTTACTTTTCCATCTTCTGTTTCTATCGAAGTGCTACCGAGTTTGCTATATGCTTGTCCCTGATATGAATTGATAACACTCTTATCTTTTAAATCTTTATAACCCTGCTCGACTGCTTCTATATATTTTTTCATATTTTTTTCTGCGTAATCTCTTCTATTGTCATCGATTATTTCAAGTATCGTATTTAATAATATAAAAGCAACGACAATATATATAACTATAATTTCTAAAATTCCAAGTAACACCATCATGGCTACTGATACGCCACCTTTCTTTTGGCATATTTTACTAACTTCGGTAAATGATTTCCTTTCATTTTTAGAAATAATTTTTTTTATTTTTTTAATACAATTATTAATATATGTCTTTTTAAATAAAATTCCTATTACAACTGAAATAATGATATTTACAATAGAAGCAATAAAAGTAGGAACAGGAGTTAAAAATACTATTAAAATGGCAATAATATTTAAGGCAAATACCCCAATTGCATATAAGTAACATTTACGATACATAAGATATATACTTCTTAGAAAAAAAGCAGCAAATGAAAATCCCTCATCAGTTATTTTATCAGAATTTTTTCCGATATAACTAGCTAATAAGTCATATTCATCATAATCGTACTCATGATTTTGTTCTTCCAAAGCAGCTTGTTCGGCCGCATCTTTTTCTGCCTGCAACTGTCTTTTATTTTCAAGAGCTAAATTTTCTTGTTCAATAGTAATTATATTCCCTTGATCATCTAATACTTTATCAAGATGATATCCTTGAGTTTCTTCTTGATTTGTTGGTTGTTCTTGTGACACTACTTCAACTGGTTTTTCATTCTCTTTTTGATTTTCATTATTGATAGAAGAATTTTGAGAAACAGTATCTGTTATTGGTGTAGTAGGCATATTTTCAAAAAAAGTATCTACATTCTCAATTGAATTACTCCAACCACAATTTGGGCATTTATTTTCTCCTTGATTTAAGTTAGTATGACATTTTGGACATTCCATATAAATCCACCTCTATTTTATATTATTTTATCATAGATATGAAAAAAATAAAATGAATTATTTCATTTTATTTTTTAATATTTCTATTTTACTTTGATAATCCTCACTTTTAGTAATAAAACTTCCACATACTATCAAATCACAATCTTTGACCTTTTCAATCGTTACATCATTAATTCCGCCATCTACTTCAATGAGATAATGATTATTCTTTTGACTATCTTTTACTTGCTTTATTTTATCCGTTACGTCAATAAATTCTTGTCCTCCATATCCTGGAAAAACACTCATGACTAAAACTAAGTCGATTTGGTTTAAATAAGGCTTCAAAGCTGAAAGCGGAGTATTTGGATTAATGGCAATCCCTACTTTTATATTTTGTTTTTTTATATAATTAATATATTCTTGAGTGTTTCCTACTTCGATATGAAAAGTGATATATTGAGGCATAAATTTTTTATATTGATCAACATAATATTTTACATTTTTTACCATTAAATGGATATCTATTGGTTTTTGATGAGAGAATAGAGAATAATCTTTTTTATTGGTAACAAACTTCCCATCCATAACATCAAGATGAATATAATCACTTCCCGCTTTTTCTAATTTAGGAAGATTTTCTATTTGTTCTAAATTTAATATTGACGTACTTATCATATTATCACCTAATAAATTTTAAATAATTTTCATATCTACTTTTTATGATTGTTCCTTTTTTTACTTGATTTTTCACTTCGCAATCTTCTTCTTTATCATGCATGCAATCTCGATATTTACATTGATCGCGATACAAGTTAAATTCAACGAAATTATCTCTAATATCTGATTTTTCCATTTCTATAAAACTAACATCTGAAAATCCGGGAGTATCAGCGACCATTCCATCAAAAAGTTCTCTTAACTCTACGTGAGTTGTCGTATTTTTTCCTCTTCCTAAAGCATCAGATATTTCATTAGTACGGATTGCAAAATCAGGGTTTAATCGATTTAATAAAGTAGATTTCCCTGCCCCTGTTTGTCCTGTAAATACAGTTGTTTTCCCGCGAAACATTTTTTTTATTTCTTCTATTTGAGAATTATCAAATACAGTATAACCTATCTTTTGATAATAATCTCGATATTTTTGAATTTCTTTTGTTTCATTTTCTTCTAATAAATCTAATTTTGTAAAACAAATAATTGGTTTTATACGATTAAATTCAATAATCGTAAGTAACTTATCTAATAAGTTAGAATCAAAATTTGGTTTTTTTACACTCGTTATAATAAATGCTTGTTCGACATTACAAATAGAAGGGCGAACGAGCTCATTAGAACGAGGATAAATTTTTAAAATAATACGATTTGTTTCATCAAATTCGACATTATCCCCTACGAGAGGTTTTATTTTTTCATGACGAAATTTTCCTCGGCTTTTACATATATATACATTGTTTACACTTTTAATCGTATAATCATTACTGATTTGTTTTATAATTTTTCCTTTCATTAAGGGGTTACTCCTGCCTCTGGTGTTGGATTTGGTGTTTGAGTTGAACCATTATTGTTAGTAGATGGTGTCGAAGTTTGAATCTTTTTCGTTACTGTTATTGTCAAACTTACCCCTGGTACAATTTTAGTTCCTGCAGCTCGATCTTGAGAATAAATAGTTCCATCAGGATAATCATTAGTATTTAATGTTCTACTTTTAAAGGTAATATTATTTTCTTTACAAAAGTTTTTGATATCACTAAGAGAATATGTTCCATCTGTAAAATCAGGATATGTTTTTACAATTTTAGGAATGGTAAAAGAAATCGTATCCCCAGTTTTTAGTGTTGTTCCTGCCGTAACACTCTGTTCTAAAATAGTATTTTCTTTTACTGTATCCTTATCGGTATATTCTTTTTCCTCCAAGACGACAACAATTCCCTTTGCTTCAAGAGATGCCTTGATAGTAGTATAATCTTGGCCTACATAATTTTCAGCTTCAAATCCTTCTTTTCCAAGAGAAACTGTTAAAGTAACACTCGTTCCTTTCTTTACAGTTCTCCCTGCTAACGGATTTGTTTTTATTACTTTTCCTTCTTCAATCTCATCATCATAATGCTCAATCGTTTTTGCATCTACTTCTAATCCTTCTTTTTCCAATAATTTTTCTGCTTCTTCTACCGTCATATCATGAACATCTGGTACTTCGACAGATTTTTCTTTTCGAAAATTAGGAACAATAAATAATAAAATACATCCCAGTACAACTAGACCCGCTAGAATGCTTCCCGCTATAATCATTGCTTTATTTAATTTTTTATCTTCATTTGAATCTTGTTCTTTTTCCATTTTTCGCATTCTACTAGGAATATTTTTTTCATTTTTATTTTCATACTCAGGATAATTAAATGTTACTCTTTCTTCATTACGACGTTCTTTATCTAAAGCAGTTTCAATATCTTCTCTCATTTCTAATACGGTCGCATATCGATTTTTAGGATTTTTTGCGGTTGCTTTTAATATAATATTTTCGATACTTTGAGGAATATCCTCTTTTATTTCTGTAATATAAGGAATCGGATCTTTCATTTGTTTAATAGCAATTTCAACAGCATTTTCTCCTTTAAATGGAACTTTTCCCGTAATTAATTCATACATTAAAATTCCTAATGAATAAATATCGCTTTGCATCGTTGCCCGATTTCCACTTGCTTGCTCTGGTGGAATATAATGAACAGACCCCATGACAGAATTTGTCTCTGTTAATTCATGACTATTCAAAGCTTGGGAAATACCAAAATCTGTAATTTTTACCATTCCATCATCTAAAATAATAATATTTTGCGGCTTGATATCTCGATGAATAATATAACTTTCATGGGCACAAGCAATTCCGCTTGTCACTTGCATCATAATATCGATTACCTCTGGTAACGTAAGACCTCCACGTTTTTTTATCAAGCTTTTTAAAGTTCTTCCTTCGACATATTCCATAACGATAAAATATTTCCCATCATCTTCCCCAACATCATACATTTCTACAATATTGGGATGAGAAAGCCCGCTGGCAGATTTAGCCTCTCTTTGAAAACGACGCACAAATTTTTCGTCTTCTGCTAAATCGCCTCGTAATACTTTTACCGCTACTTTTCTTTTTAAAATAGTATCTTCCGCCAAATAAACATTGGCCATCCCGCCTTCTCCAATCGTTCTGATAATTTCATAACGATCATTTAGTAAATATCCTTTTGTTATCATTGATTAACACCATCCTTAACTAAATAGGCAATTGAAATATTGTCGTTTCCCCCTCGATTGTTACACTTGTACACTAGTTTTTGTAACTTTTCTTGAATAGACAAATCTTCATTTAATACTTTATTAATTTTATCCACATCTAACATATTAGTGAGTCCATCACTACATAATAAAATTCCTTCCACATCTGTTTCGACATCAAAAATATCCATCTCTACACTGGCCATAGATCCTAAAGCCTTCATTAAAACATTTTTTCTTGGATGTGTTTTAGCCTCTTCTTCTGTTAAATCTCCTGCTTTTACTAGCAAATTAACCAATGTATGATCCTCTGTAATTTTTTGAAGTTTGCCTCCTTTGATAGCAAAACCTGAAGAGTCTCCTAAATTCCCATATAATAAGAAATCTTTTGTCAAAATAGCAGTGACAAATGTCGTTCCCATACCTGTACTTTCAGGATGTTCTTCTGTATATTTAAATATTAATACATTAATTTCACTAACGACTTCTTTTAACCAATTAATTGCATCTTCTTTATTTCCAACAGAACTTAGACTTCGAAATCTTTCCCCAATATGAGAAATCGCTAAACTTGAAGCTACCTCGCCACATAGATGACCGCCCATTCCATCTGCGACGGCAAGCAAATATTCACCATTTTGATTTTCTACAATAATAACACTATCTTCATTGTGATCTCTTACCTTACCAGAATCTGTAATATATTCATATTGTATCATTTTACCCCTCCTCATAATTTGCTCTTAATTGTCCGCAAGCAGCCATCACTTCAGAGCCAAATTCTCTTCGAATAGTAACATTAATTTTTTGCTTTTTTAAAGTATCATAAAATTTCATAATCGAATCATTAGAACTTTTTTCAAATTCAATATGACTCGTCTCATTATAAGGAATTAAATTAACATAAGCATTCATTCCCTTTATTAAATCACTCAATTCAAGAGCACATTTTTTACTATCGTTTACTCCCTTTAATAAAATATATTCAAAAGTTACTCTCCGATTAGTTTTTTTAATATATTCTTTTAATACTTTTATTAATTCTTCGATTGGATAAACTTTATTAATTTTCATTAATCTATTTCTAATTTTATTATTTGGTGCATGAAGAGAAATCGCTAAATTAATTTGTTTTTCCTGATTCATAAATTCTTTTATTTTAGGAATAATTCCACAAGTGGATACAGTGATATGTCTCGCACCGATGTCAAGCCCTTTTCCCTCATTAATAATATCGATAAAGGCGATTACATTTTCATAATTATCAAATGGCTCACCTATTCCCATTAAAACAACATGAGAAATGCGAATTTTCAAAATATCTTCGACCAAAAGAATTTGAGTAACCATTTCAGAAGTAGATAAATTTCTAACTTTCTTTAAACGTCCGCTTTCACAAAAAGCACATCCCATATTACAACCCACTTGCGTAGAAACACATAGACTATTTCCATAATCATGTTTCATCAAAACCGCTTCTACTCTTTGACCATCGTCTAATTCAAACAAAAATTTTTCAACATCTTTTCCAGAACGTCTTTCTATGACGTTAGGAAACTTTATATAAAAATGTTTCTTTATATTTTGAATCAATTCTTTTTTAATATTTGTCATCTCATCAAAATCTTTTATTCTCTTCTTATATAACCACTCATATACTTGTTTACTACGAAAAGATTTTTCATGATTTTCTTCAAAATAAAGATTCAATTCTTCTAATGATAGACCATATATATTTTTCATAATTCACCTTTTATTATTATAACACGTATCCAATCAGAAGTAAATTTACTAAATAGATAATTTTATATATTTTTCAATAAAAAAAGCATTATTTTTAATAATGTTTTAAACTAAAAATATCTTTATAAATAAAAATCTGCTTTAATTCGTAGTTCAATTCCTATTTTTCTCAAAAATATTTTATAAAAAATATGGGAGAAAAAAGAATCTCTATGAAGCGGATAACATTCAAATTCTATAATTTTCCCATTAAAATATTCAAATTCTACTTTTTTACTAACATAATCTTTAGTGACAACCTGAAGAACGTGTTTCCCCTCTTTAACATGATAATTTTGAATCGTATCATTTTTCATTTGCAATATCGGTTTCCCATCCAATTTTACTTGATAAATTAATTCTTTATCCACTACGTTTTCTTTGCGATTTATTTTAATCATAATTTTCTCCCTTCACACTTTTCGCAAGAGCATCTTTCGCTGCTAATTGCTCTGCTTCTTTTTTACTATGAGCAACACCTATTCCATAGACAATATCATCAATTTTCACTTCTATTGTAAAAGTTTTATTATGAGCTGGGCCCTCTTCTTTCAATACATGATAAACAAGACTTCGTTTATCTATTTGAACAAACTCTTGTAATTGAGATTTATAATCTTCAAAAAAATCTAGCTTTTTATCTTTTACAAACGGAATAGCGGTTTGATAAATAAATTTTTTGGCTTTTTCTATTCCTTGATCAATATAAATAGCGCCAATAAAAGCCTCATAAATATCCGCCACAATAGCCTTTCGATATTTCCCCCCAGATTCTTCTTCCCCATGACCTAGCTTAATATATTCATTTAATCCTGCCTTTAAACTATATTCATATAAAGCATTTTCGCAAACATAATGAGCTCTCATTTTTGTCATATAACCTTCTTCATAATCGGTATTTTGATACAAATATTCACTCATTACTAGTTCTAATACTGCATCTCCTAAATATTCTAACCTTTCATAACTCGCTACATGATGTTCATTAGCATAAGAAGTATGAGTAAAAGCCATCTCATATAATGAAACATTTTTCGTATGAATATTGAATTGGGAAAGTACTTTCATGATTATCACCATATTTATTATAACAGATAATTCAGCGATTGTCATTTACAAGACATTTTTTTTTTAGTATAATGAAATAGGTGAAAATATGGCAAAATTATTCATCAAGCTAATTGAATTTTATCAAAAAATACCGGGTAATTTTCATAACAATTGTAAATTTCAACCGACTTGTTCAAATTATGCAATTACCGCTTATAAAAGATTTGGATTTATCCAAGGAACTTTTTTAACAATAAAACGAATATTAAAATGCGGGCCATGGAGTCAAGGGGGATTTGACCCTGTACCAGAAAGGAAATAAAATATGAAAAAATGGATGTTACTAATATCAATCGCAAGTATATTTATGGTAAGTGGATGCTTTAAAAAGGATTCTCTTGAAAATATAGAAATATATACTACTGCCTACCCGATTGAATATATAACTACAGCTTTATATGGAAATCATAGTACAATTAAAAGCATCTATCCCGATAGTATTAATATTACTTCATATGAGTTAAATGAAAAACAAATCAGTGATTATAGTAAGGCAGATATGTATATTTTTAATGGATTAAGCAATGAAAAAAATTATTTAGCATCTATGGTAGAAAAAAATAACAAACTAATGATGATTGACTCGACACAAACGATGGAAATCACTTATAATTCTAGCGAATTATGGTTAAATCCTTCCAACATATTAATGATGGCATCTAACATTCGAAAAGGTTTATTAGAATATATCCAAAATATTTATTTAACAACAGAAATTGATACCAATTATAATAAATTGAAGATTGACGTTTCTAATATTGATGCTTCTTTAAAATTGTTAAGTGAAAATAATAATAACCCTACTATTGTAGTAGATAACAATGCCTTTAAATTCTTAGAAAAATATGGATTTACTGTTATTTCTTTAGATAAAGATAATAAACATTTAGAAAAAGCAATCGCTACAACAGAAAAATTAATTGCCCAACATAAAATTGATTATATCTTTACCTTAAATAAAAGTGATTTAAATCATACTGTAAAAGATATCCAAAAAAAATATGATGTTAAAATAGCAGAATTTAAAAATTTAGCAAATTTAACAAATAAAGAGCGTGATCAACAAGAAGACCTTTTAACTTTAATGAATCACAATATTGATTTATTACGTGAAGAAATATATGATTAAAAAAAGATTCGTTTTATAAAACGAATTTTTTTTAAAGAAAAAAACTCATAATGAGTTTTATTTTTATATGGCGGAGCAGGAGGGATTTGAACCCTCGCGCCAGTTGCCCGACCTACACCCTTAGCAGGGGCGCCTCTTCAGCCTCTTGAGTACTGCTCCAAAAGGTTACGACATCATTTTACATGATATCGTAAAACTTGTCAACTATTCAAATTCGACATTATACCCTTCTGTTGCGTAGTTTCCTGTACAACGAACATATCCTTTGTAACTATTCTTCTTGACATCATATAATCCATATCCTTGACACTCGTTTTCTTCGTTCGCTGGGTCAACAAAATTTTCTATCGCTTGAACTTCATTTAATTCTTCTACTGTTTTTGTAATCAACGTTTCTTCCTTTTGATGTCCATTTTTTTCAATGTACTTTTCCATTGCTTCTTTTACTTTTTCTTCTAAAAATGTATAATCGTAAGTTTCTTCTTCTACGATGGGATCTTGATTAATTACATCAGAATCAATCTGAGGTTCTTTTTCTTTAACAACAGGAAGATTTTGAACATTTTTTTGATAAATAAAAGTGGCGATTACTAAAAAAATAAACCCGATACTGACTACTGCAATAATCTCCGGTATTGTATATCCTTTTTGATTCATAGTGTCCTCCTTATGAAAAAATGGAAGTTTTCTTTTCTTTAAAACGATATAATTTAGCAGGTCTACCATTTTTTCCAGTGTATTTTTCCTGAGTATCTTCTAAATATTCAATTATTTTTTTTCTAAAATTTCTTCTATCTAATTTTTTCTTTAATATTTGTTCGTACACTTTTTGAATTTCTGGAAGTGTAAAATCATTTGGAAATAATATCTTAATATTGTCTATTACCGACAATTTGTTTTTTAATATAACAAGGGCATCCTCTATTACTTTTTGATGATGATAACATAATTTTGGTAATTTATCAATTTCAAACCATTCTGTTTCATAATTAGTAATTTCTTCTCTATGGTATAAAGCTTCTACTGTACTAGTAAGTGCCAAGTAAGAAATATGAATAACATCCTCATTTAAAATAGTACTAGTATTAAAATAAACATTAGCTTGACTAATAACAGCATTTTGAAGCCCTGTTTTTTCCTTTAAAATAATTGAAGGGACTTCATTGATATCCTGACTATTTTCTAAAAGACTAGCAGGTAATTTCCAATAGCCTTTATAAGGTTCACTATCATTTTTTAATAATAATACTTTTAATTTCCCCGTACTAACCGCTAATATAACTAAAGGAATTTCAATTTTATTATTATAATTACTAGTACGACTCACTTTGTTTCACTCCTTTGTGTTTTTCGGACAAAAAAGATTATAGTATATTTTATCCCTTTTGTCAAATAAAAAATTAGTTAATTACAGTAGGGGCTAACCAACTGAAATAACTAATATTTCGAATAACACCATATATTATTAAGGTAATAATGAAAAAATTTAAAATTCCTCGTGGTATTTGATTACTTACCTTATCCTCTTTTTCCATAATCCAAATATATATTTGATATAGTAAATATAAAATAATTAAAGGTAATAATAAAAAGACATAAGGATTATAACGAAACGCTTGATAAAAATGAAAATGCAATAATTCTATCAAACATCTCGTAATTCCACATCCAGGGCAATAAAGATGAGTAATTTTATATAATGGACACTCTACTTTAAAATCGCTTGATAAATAAATGATGAAAAGAAGAAAAAATGAAAAAAGAAGAACTACTTTTTGTAATCTTTTATTTTGCTTGAATAGCATCATTTAAATCCGCTTGCAATAATACATAATTGACAATTCCTAACCCTACTATTTGTAAAATAATATATAAAATAGAATTATCCTTTACTGCCAATCCCGATTTTTCTTGAACTACTGTCATTAATTTTCCCATTTTATAAGCCCAATAATAGCCATAAATTCCACAAGTAACAATAGTTAAAATTAATTGTGTAGCAACATTTTTTTGCGTCATTAATTTTCCTCCTTTCTATTAGATTGGATATATTCTTTTTTTTCTTTCATCATGTTTTCTGTAATATTCGTTTCGATTTCATTTAAAGCTTCCCTTTGTATATTTGAAAATTTAACTAATTCTTTTACGGTATCGACATATAATTTCCCAAAAATAAGTCCCATTTTTACTTCTAAATCATTAAACAAATCAGGAGTAATAGAGGTAAAGAAATAACCAAATAATAATCGTTTTTGTCCTAGTATAATACGTCGATCGGTGACTGCCACAACATATGTTGTAATAATATCTAAAGGATTATCATTTTTTTGAGCCACAAATACGTATAATGGCTTTTCTCCTGGATTTAAATGTTTTTCTACTACTTTTGAATGAGCTTTAATTCTCCATCCGATACTTAAAGGATATTTTTTCTTAAATTCCATTGCTTTTTCATATATTTCACCCATACAAATCCTCCTTATTCAAATATATTTAAATTATATCAAAAATCATATAAAATTTATATATTTTTCTTTAAAAAGAAGAGAAAAGAAACATTTTTTGTTTCTTTTTATTACTTATCTTAGTAAATATATTTTTTACTTTTACCCACTTCTTTATCATGGTAATAAGAAATAACTCGGTCAACTCGACTATCTTTTCCTCGAAATAAAGCGATTTCTTCTTTCGTCAAATAAATATTACTGATAAAACGGTATAATTTGAAATCATATAATTGCAATGCCATTTCAATTAATTCTTCTCTGGGAATATAACGAATAATCTCTATATCTGAACAAGCATATAAATCATAATAGCCATAATAATCCGAAAAAGAGGGAGAGACAGAATCAATTTTCCCACTTCCAATTACCTCAGCAATAACAACATCGTGCAAAAGAGAACCGTCCTCTTTCTTATCGGAAAAAGCAATCGTATCTTCAAAGTTTACAGCCATATGAAATCCATTATGATTATACTTAATTTCCCCGTTACAATGATAATGCTTCCGAGGAATCATTATTTCTCCTGCTTGATTTCGAAAATCGGATGAAAAGGATTTATATCCATGAATCACCTTATTTTCTTCTTGCATTATTATTTCCTTTTGAATTTTGAATTTGATCTAAAATACGAGCCATTTTCACTCCAGAAGCAGAAGCCATCATTAGCCCTCTTGTCATTCCCCCACCGTCTCCAATAGAATATAATTTTTTTACACTCGTTTCAAAATGCTCATTAATTATCACTTGATTACTATAAAATTTAATTTCCGGAGCATATAATAAATTTTCAGGATTAGCAAATCCTTCGATTACTTTGTCCATTTCTCTAATAAATTGTAATATATCAGTCATAGTACGATAACCCAAAGCAAACGTAATATCTCCTGCGACAGCGGATTTTAAAGTAGGTTGAATAGAATTATTTTTTAGTTCTTCTTCCCATGTCCTTTTCCCACGGTAAATATCCCCTAATCTTTGAACAACGATATTTCCATCCCCTAATTCATTTAAATTTTTAGCTATATTACGTCCATATTCGATAGGTTTTGAGAAGGGATAATTAAAATGGTGAGACACTAAGATAGCTAAATTAGTATTTGAACTTTTTCGATCTTTATATGAATGTCCATTTACTAAACTTAAATTATTGTCATAAACTTCTGAGGAAACAAAACCACTAGGATTTTGACAAAATGTCCTTACTTTATCCTTAAAAGGTTCTGGTCTACCAATAAATTTTCCTTCATACATATATTTATTAATATCCTTCATCACAGCATCCGAAAGTTCATAACGAACTCCTATATCTACTATTCCTGCTTCTGTTTTTATATCATATTTTTCACACATGTTAACAAGCCAATTGGCCCCTTTTCTTCCAACTGCTACAACAATATTATCGCCATAAATTTTCTCTACTGTATTTTGATTATATGCATCTTTTACAATAACCCCTTTTGCTACATTATTCTCAATTATTAAATCTTCTACGATTGTTTTGAATCTTAACTCAACATTATTTTCTTCTAAATAATTTTCTAATTTTTTATATAATTCATGAGCTTTTTCTGTTCCTAAATGTCTGATAGGAATATCGATTAAATTTAATCCTTCTTTTCTTGCTTTTTCTTTAATTTGTTTAACTTCTTTTTTATATTTTATTCCTTCTAATTTGTTATCGGCACCAAATTTTAAATATATATCATCCGTATAATCAATAATTTTCTTTGTCTCTTCTATTCCGATATATTTATGTAAATTCCCACCTACATAAATATCCTCATCTTCTTCATTATATAAAGATAACTTCCCATCCGAAAAGGCTCCTGCGCCTGAAAATCCACTAGTTATATGACAAAAAGGCTTACACTTAGCACATACGCCAGTTTTTTCAATCGGACACATTCTTTCTTCTACTCTTTTTCCTTGTTCTATTAAAAGAATTCTTTTATTCTTATTTAACTGGATAAGTTCATATGCCATAAATATAGAACCTGGACCCATACCTATTGCAATTACATCATACTTTTTACTCATTACAAACCACCCTCACATCCATTATATAATTTATCATCAATGAAAGCAAATATGATCTTTTTTAATTATTATATTACTTTTCTTATTTTACTTTCTATAATAGCCCTTGTATTTTTTACTACTTCCACAAACTGAGCATACTACATATTTATCATATTATTGTTATTTCTAATAACTTCAAAACTAGGAACATCATCATTTATGTTATTATCGCTACTATAAATTTTTTTCATTTTTCAAAATCTCGCAAACCCTTATTTTATGGGCTATTTATCACAACAGTTCTTATACTTCTTACCCAAATCACAAGCTCAATTTTTAAACTGTTTAATGCATGTATATTATATATTATTTAGGATTTAGTCGTTTTTTCATAGGAAAGAGAAAAAAATTTCAAAATGTGTCATCTCTGCAAAAGTATTTGTTACTAACAGCTTAGAAGCATTTGTACTAAATATATAATAAACACACTAATTGATTGTGTCCTAAAAGAACATCTCTTATCTCTATTCCGTTTTTAATGTTTACTTTTGTCATACTCTATCACTTTATCAGTTTTGTAATAAAGTGATATATAATTATCTAATATCTTCTTATAAAAAGTTTCAATATAAGATGAACATTCACTACCCAAGTTATCCCTAACAAAATCATATAAATCAGTTCTATCAGAACACCATATAGATTTATAATCGGCTAGTATTTCTGAAAAATCATAACCACCATATTTCATGTAATCATAAGGGTGTCCCTCTATTAAATCAGCATCAGGATAGTCTAACTGCATTAATGTATCTGTAAAACACATTATTGAATCAAAAATATCAACAACTTCTCTATCATAAGAGTACTTATTTAATGCTATATTTGAAATAATCTTTTCTCGATCTCCCGCTACCCCTTTAATATCGTTTTTCATTTTATTAATTAATGAAACACAATAATTAGCAACAATTTTTACTATAGTTTTAGTGTCAGGTAATAATTTATAAAACTCTTGTGGAGTATCATCGTTAAAACAATAATATTGAATAGCATGTGTCATTTCATGATTAAAGGCTGCATAATTATCCTCGCTATGCCAACCTAAATTATTTCTATCATTTATAACTAAATGAAGTGTATTATCATCAAAATTAGGTCCAACATTAGAATCTTCAATGTGAAAATTAGGATAATTTTTCTTTATCAAAATTACTGTCTGAACTTCCTTTAATGCTATATTTTCATTATATTTATACATGTTACAATAATTATTTTTGATATAATCTATCAATTCTTGTGATGTAGGAATCCCTGTTTCTAATACTGATTCTAATTCTTTAATATATTTATAAAAATCAATATTATCATTACTATCGATAATTAATTCTTGCTTTCTTAAATATATTCCTTCACTGTTAAGAAACTTTATTAAATTCTTATCAATTGTATTTAATATTTGATCATCTATATATATATTATTAATACACCGTTTTAGTTCTTGCTTTAAAGTATCATTATTACAATCAATATATTTATATATTAAATTTAACAATATTTGATCAGGAATAACTATATTATTCAATTTATCACTATCTTTTAAAATATCATTATTTAAATATATTTCAATTATATTAGTTAATTTGCCATTTACATTTATATCTTTTATTAAATCATTAACACTAAAATTAATCATATCTAGGGCTTGATATAATTTATCTTCACTCGTATATTTACTAATATTATCAACTATGTATTGTTTAGTTATATAATCATTTACTTTAAAATTATATTTTTTATAAAATTCATAATCATCTATAAAATAATCAATTACTTTTTTCCCATTTATTTCTTTTAAAAATAATTCAGGACTACCTTTAAATTCTATCAATGATAAATACTTAATATACTCTTTATCATTATTTGATAATACTTTTTGTAAAAATTTGTATCCTAATTCAGAATTAGAGCCACCTATACTAAAATAATTTGACGAAAGATATGGTTTATTGTTAATAATATAATCCGCTAATGATAATCCTTTTTCTCTATCAATAATTAATTCTAAATCATATTCATCTAACTCAAGTTTATTAATTTCATTACTAAAGAATTTGACAACATCGGGTATTTGGTCTAATGTTTCACCATTATAAAATGAATTATGATACTCATTAAATATTTTTCTATTTTGCTCAATTAACCTTTCATAATTATTAATAATTTCTACCAATTTAGGTGCAATTTCTTTTTGTCTTTTTTCTATAACTTTTCGCCTTCCATGAAGGATTAAGTTTTCCATTTCTTTTTGCATATATACTCCTATAAAATATTATTTATTGTATATGAATTGATATTTCACCATTTCATATATTTATAATTCTATTCTAATATAATCTTTTACTATAAACACATTCAAATTTTCAATTATCGTATTATGAATTACTATAAATTTTTACTACTTCGTTTGAATCTCTTATTGTAATAAAATTCTCAGTAAGCATGATAGCTCGCTAATTATTTCTATATTAATTATATCATATATTTACTCTAACTTTATCTATTTTAGTGTTTTATACTTTTAATTACAATTTTTGTATCCCTTACCAAACCCACAAGTCCATTCAAATTAGGTATTTATGTTATTTATAGTACTATTGTTACTATATAAGACTTACATTTTACAAACATTGTTTGCATCCGTTCAAAATAATAACAAAATATATTGGTATATTACTCATCTAATTTATTCCTCTTTAAATATTCAACTCTTTCTATAAGTTTTAATAATATTCCAGATGCTGCCATTGAATTTACTGTTCCTTCACAAATTCTTTCGATATTAAATATTTTAAAAAGCATATATGAAGTTCTACCATAGTCCAAGTTTTCATAGTCATACGAATACCAATTTTCATCAAAAAACTGTGGATAATTTTCTCTGCTATAATATTTTCTATTTTCCGTAGTCCCTATTGGGGCTATTTTATTTCTAAAACAAGTGTAAAATTAGGTTAAAAGTAATGAAAATAGTCTCTAAATACGGTATAATTATATATGTATAATAGCAAGTTTGAATTATCAAAGGTGATATCTATAAAAACGATAGTTTATATTTCAAGACATTCACAACCATTTAGAGATTTGCTAGGAGATTATTGTGTTGAAGAAAAAGAACAATTAAGAAATGAAAAAAATCCATTAAGTGTTATTGGAGAAAAAAAGGCTGAAAAATTAAGTGAATATAAAGATCTCCAAGATGTTGATATTATTTATTCCTCACATTATGTTAGAGCAATGAGTACAGCAAAATATATTGCGGAAAACAATCATATTAAGTTAAATGTTGATCAAAGATTTGGAGAAAGAAAATTTGGAATTAATTCAATGAAAGAGCTCCCACCTACATTTTTTGAAGACCAATTTAAAAATTGGGATTATAAACTCCCAAATGGTGAATCATTAAATGAGGTAGCAAGTAGGATGCAGAAAGGTATTTTTGATATCCTTAAACAATACGAGGGGAAAAAATTAGTTCTTGTATCTCATGGAACTGCATTATGTACAATGCTTAGTAAATGGTGTAACATAAACTTAAATGAAAATACAAAATTAGTAGAAATATATTTTAAGGATAAATTAATTTTTGATGGAAATTGGGATGCACCAGAACTTTTCAAATTGGAATTTGAAGGTTATAATCTAGTAAATATAGAAAATATAAGGTGAAAATAAAATGAGTTTTAAGGAATTTAAGGAAACGTATAAAAATTTAAAAACTGTTGAAGAAAGAGAAGCGTTTATTAAAGCAAGAGTAGAATCTTTAATAACAACATCTGAACCCCAACGGATAGGTATGGAACTAAGTGGTTCTTATAAAGGGTTTATCACCCCTTATATGGGTGTAAGTTCAAACGCAAGTGGAGCTTTTGAAGATATGAAGATGGATGATTTAAGTATCTATCAAGAACTTATGGACTATATACATGGTGATGTTGATAAGTATATGTATGGAGAACCTATTACTATAAATACAATTCAATATTTTATTTGGAATTATTTTGGATATAATGCAGGTATAGTTTTCGAAAGAATGGATTTATATAGCAATGGAAAACCAGTATCTGTAAAAGAGTTAAAGGGAAAAAATATTGCTGCTTGTTCAGAAAGAAGTGCAATGGTTCAAAATTTATTAAAATTTTTAGGGTTTGATTCTGAATTAATTTTTGGAAAATTAAATGGTAATGAATCACACGCTTATGTTGTATTTAAACCTGAAGGAGCTAATATTAGAATTCTTTATGATCCAATGAATCCCGTAGAGTATATTGTTGATGGCGAAAAAAAATATTGTGCTGGTGTTTCAAGAATGAGCGAAGAACAATATGCTCAATTACAAAATGGGGGTCCATATACTTTCAATTATGATTTGGTAAAAAAAATATTTGTTAAAGAAAATCAGTGTACAGAAGATGAAAGAATTTATACAAGTGATCAAATAAAATTCCAAAAAAATATTCCAACCGAAAAAGGAAAATTAGAACAAATGAAAACTGAATACATAAGAGCGATAGAAAATGGTATTACAGAAAACACAATACTAGAAAATGAGAAAGGTGGAATGAAACGATAAAAAGATAGAAAAATTCCAATATGCCATCTGGTTCTAAAACCACTTTTATTGATAAACTTCCTTTCTCTATTTACTGAAGCAATCTCGAATTGATATTGAAATACAGTACCTCTTTTTTGAACATAAACATTACCCATTACTTTTCCTCCTTTTTCTATATGAACGGAGAAAAAAAGATAGCAATCGAATGCTATCTTTATAGTTTATATATTTGTTTGTAAATGGAAATCCCTTTATTTATAAGGTTTTCAGCCAATTTTTACAAACATTTTATAAAAATTACAAACATTTTACAAACATTTTGGCTTTTTTTACGATTTTTTTCATTTCTCAAAACCTCGCAAACCCTTATTTTATGGGCTATTTACCACAACAGTTCTTGTATTTCTTACCACTTCCACATGAACTTTATTTTCCTATATTATCAGTATTATTTGTACTTATAGTATTACTTGTATTTATTGTATTTGGGTATTAGGT
>CANQYN010000009.1 GCA_947628105.1 uncultured Bacilli bacterium | reverse complement strand
ATAGGTTGTGTTAGAACACACCTTGCAAACCCTTATAAAATAAGGATTTAATAAACTTCCAAAAAACTCAAGTAAACTTATAAGTTAAACTTTTTAAAAAAACTATTCTAAATAGTTAAAAAATAGGTCTGTATCAGACCACACGCAAACCCTAATAAATAAAGGGAAAAATAGAAAAGTGTCTTCACTGCACTCAAAGAGTTGCTTTAATTCGAACTCTTTCGATCGATCCAGCGATTCTTTTACTTGATGAACCATTTAGTGCTTTAGATTATCAGACTCGTCTAAAAGTTGCAGATGATATTTATCAAATTATAAAAAAAGAAAAAAAGAGCGCTATTATGGTGACTCACAATATTCAAGAAGCACTTAGTATGTCTGATAAAGTGATTGTACTATCAAATCGTCCTAGTAAAATCAAAAAGATTTATACAATCAATTTAGATAATAAAGGAATTCCTAGTGAAAATCGTTTAGATAAAAACTTTAATTATTATTATGACTTAATATGGAAAGATTTAAACGATGAGTGAAGAACATAAAACTTATTTAAAAGAAAAGAAAAGAAAAAAATATCTAATCCGAATTTCACAAGTTTCTATTTTATTTTTTCTTGTATTTTTATGGCAAATTTTAGTCCATTTAAAAATTATTGATGGTTTTATTTTTTCTAGTCCAAAAATGATTGTAAATACTTTAATAGATCTACATAAAACAAATAATTTATATTCGCATATTGGTGTCACTATTTATGAAACTTTAATCAGTTTTTCTATAGGGACTATTTTAGGTATTGTAATCGCTGCTATATTATGGTGGAATCGTTTTTTAGAAAAAGTGATAGACCCTTATTTAATTGTTCTAAATAGTTTACCAAAGGTAGCTCTTGGTCCTATCATTATTATCATTGGTGGCGCCAATATTAATTCAATTATTATTATGGCTTTATTAATATCTGTTATTATTACCGTTATCAACGCTTGTGATAGTTTTAAAAATACCAATGAAAATCAAATTAAAATTATGAAAACATTTAAAGCATCAAAAAAACAAATTTTCTTCAAACTTGTTTTTCCCAGTAGTAAAAAATCAATTATAAGCACTTTAAAAATCAATATTAGCATGTCATTAGTCGGAGTCATCATGGGAGAATTTTTAGTTTCTAAACAAGGAATTGGATATTTGATTATGTACGGTTCACAGGTATTTAATATTAATTTGGTATTCGCAGGAATTATTATTTTATGTATCGTTGCGGCTGTAATGTATTACAGTGTACTTTATATAGAAAAACTTTTACTCAAAAAGAAGATGAAATAATCATCTTCTTTTTTAACGAACTCCTCCGCCAGAGCCTCCGCCAAAAGAGCCTCCGCCTCCGCCTCCAGAGGAAAATCCACCTCCACCAGAGTTATAAGCTTGAGCTGCTTGTCTAGCTGATTCAGCGCATCCTGTTCCATAATAAGAAACATCATATAAAAAGATAACACTATCATATTCTACATCTGTAATAACATCCGGATATAAATTTTTAAATTGTTTCGCCACTTTACTAGCAATTCCAAATATTTGGGCAAGCATCAAATATTCCTTCCATAAATGAACCTCGATTGCTTCTTTATGTTTCATGTCGGAAAAATCTTCTAAAAATTTTTTTAAGCCTGCTAGTTGAATTGCCTCTTGGTATAAAGAAGGAGTTACTTGATAAACATCATGAGAAAATACTCCCATACTCTTTTTGGTGATTTTCTTTAACTTACCTTCTTCTACTAACAAATCTCTTTGTTTTTTTAATGCTGTATCAAACCAGTCTATTAGACTGTGGTAATTGTTACTACACCATTTCCCAAATTCTTTTTTTTCTAAAATATCATCTTTACTCGCTTTTCTCATCATATTATATAATTCATTTTCTTCTGGAAAACTTGATATTTCTTTTAAAAAGGCAATTTTACTTTCTTGATTTTTTAATACTTTTGTCGTCGTCAATTGAACTTCGACTAATCCTTCATTAACCCACTTTAATAAATTACTCCCTAAAAAATCTGTTTTTCGTTTTGTCAAACAATATAAAGAGGCAATAAAGTAGGCTCGATAAATATCTTTATTGCAAGGAATATCTCTAAAATAAGGAGCTTCTTTTATACTGGAAGAATTTGTTTTATATTCTAAAAAATCATAATTTCCAGGAACTTTATCACTGGATTTAAAAGAACGATAAATACCAATTATTACTCCAAGCCATACCAATCCCATAATAATAACAGGCAATATTTCACCAATAATATCTATCGTTGAATGATAGTTATACTGATAAGTATCATTTTCTGCTTTTTCTAACCAATCGTTAAATGTTCCTTCTAATTGATTAGTTGTATTAAAGGTATTTGGTTCAAATTCTGCCAATAAAACCATGTATTGAGATGAGGAAAGGCCATTTTCTGTTTCCATATGAATTTTCCCGTCTTTTACATAGGCGTATCCCTTATATCCATATCCCCAAACAGGAAGATTATCAGAAAAAGGAGTCATCCCAGAAATTTCAATTCTTACCTTATTAGGAGATGGTTCCATCTCTTGATTGACAAGTCGCCAATATATCATTTGTTTATCAGATACATTAGAAACAAAATTACTAATTTTATAAGAAATCTGATATTGGTGAGATCCATACTCACTAATACCCCAACATAATTCGTATCCTTCATCGGTTTTGTGAAGTCCATTTTTATATTTTTTTTCTATAAAATTTGCTTGAATATCCCAAGAATCGATATATTGAAAAATATGTGAACCTTCTCGAACTTGAAAATCACTAATATTTGAATTCCCTAAATTAGTCATTGGTTTATATAATTCTGTCCCAGAATCTAACGTAGTATCCCATATTTCTGTTATCGATGCATTTCCTTCTGAATCTAACTGAATAAAAATATCAATACGATTCATCTCATTTCCTGCTCGTATTGTCCCCATAAATAGAAAAAAACTAATAAATAGGATTAATACTTTTGTTTTTTTCATTTTACATCACTCCTATTTTTTTTATTATACAATAAGAATTATCATTTTCACAATAAAAAAACTCAAATAATTGAGTTTATTCTTGATAAGTTCCATTAATTTTTTGTTCTTGCTCTGGTGTTAATTGATCCAATTTCCATTCATCATTTATCTTTGATAAAGTCAAATCGATTGTATAAGTTTCTTTTTCTGTTATTTTAGATAATTGTTCCATTCGATATTTAGTGAATAAATAAGGATTATATATTCCTTCTTCATCGTTAAATTCATCTTTATGACTTTCTAAGTAAGTATCCGCATCATTTAATGTTTTGGAATAGTTTCTTACCTTTATCTCTGCTGTAACAGTAGCTTTATCTCCATCAATAACTTCATCTTTTATTTCATATTCCAAATCTTGATAATGTTTTTTCATAAAATCTTTGTATTCTTCTTTTTGAGTATCATCCATTGTCTCTTCTTCTTTAATCACATTATCTAAATCGGCTAATACATCGCTACTTAACGTTTGATAATTTGAAAAAAACGATTCTACTTTTTTAGTAGGCGTATCTTTTGTCATATCTGTGTTCAAAGAACAACCCGTCAAAAAGAAAACGCCTAATATAAATAAGATAAACTTTTTCATATTTTTCCTCCTCTGTTTCTATTATGGTAACCTAGTCTATTTTTATACTTATTTTTTTACTTCTGTCAATTTGAAAAAGGTATATAATTTACTAGCTACGATATCAAAATTATTTTTTATTTCATTTTTAATATGAATTATCATCTTTGTTTCATCCGTTCCTTTTTTATTAAAACATTCATAATATAAGTATTGTAATTTAGAACTTTCCTTGGCTTTTATTAATTTATCAATCGCTTGACTTAAATATTTTTCCATATCTTCTTCTCTTCTAGTTTTAAAATCTTTTCTTTCGCGTTTTCGAATGATGGTATATTCTATTTTCGATTGATAAAGTCGATTACAAATTTCTAATATATCATTTAAATCTTCCATGATAATTGAACTTCTTTTCGATTCACTATCATTTATTAATATAGCTAAGGCATCTTTCCCATTACTAATTAAACAGGCATATTTTAAATAACGAATCTTTTTGTTTCCAAATACTTCTGTTTTATTTTCTATTTTATTTAATAACTCCGTCGAGAAATTTATATCATTTTCTTTAATATCATAATAAGTTTTATTGTCTACTTTAAAAATAGGAATTTTTCGTAAATGACAAATATTATCGCTTAAATTCCAATCATAAAATTCGATATCCCTCTTTTGAAAATTTAAGCATATATCATATATATAACTCATCTTGTTCTCCTTTCTTATAGATAGAAATTAATATTAAAATAATACCTATTACCGCATTTAAACATTCGATACGTCTAATTATAAAATTGACATATTCAAAGAAATTATACCCAATAGTAAGTAAATTCAAATAAGTAATTATATAAGAAAATCCTATAATAGCCATTCCAAATCCTACTAAAAAAAGAAAGATTCGAACTTGCATATCATCACCTATTAAAATTCTATTTTATTTTTTCACTTTTATTTATTATTTTATTTTTTTCGTGTATAATGATAGAGAACAAGATAAGGAGATGTTTTTATGAATTTTGTTATCTTATTAAAATTTTTATTACTCGGTGCTATTCAAGGATTTACAGAACCTATTCCAGTATCTTCCAGTGGTCATTTGATTATATTTAAACATTTACTAAATGATCAAGTAATGAATGACTTAAATTTCGAAATATTTGTCAATTTTGGAAGTTTACTTGCTATATTGTGGATTTTTAGAAAAGATATTTCTATTTTAATTAAAGATTTCTTTTCTTACATCACAACAAAAGAAAAGAAATATGAAGTAAACTTTAAATATTGTTGGTTAATTATCTTAGCAACGATTCCAGCGGGAATTGCTGGACTTCTTTTTAAAGATAAAATTGAGATGATGTTAAGCAATGTTAAAGTGGTAGGAGTAGCCTTATTAATTACCGCGTTATTCTTATTTATTATAAAAGACTTAAAAGGAAAAAAATCGGAAGAAAAAATTACTGTAAAAAATGCACTTATTATTGGCTTTTATCAAGTTATTGCTCTATTCCCAGGAATTAGTAGAAGTGGAGCCACCTTAGTAGGAGGAATGCAACAAGGATTAAAAAGAGAAACTGCATTTAAATTTTCATTTATGTTATATATTCCTATTAGTCTTGCAACTATGCTTTTAGGGATTAAGGATTTCATTACTTCTAATGTAGATAGTATTATGTGGGTTTATTATTTATCTGGTATGTTGATATCGACTATAATTACCTATTTTAGTACAAAATGGTTCCGTTATTTAGTAAGAGAAGGAAAACTAATTTATTTCGTATATTATTGTATTCTTGCCGGTATTAGTGTTATTTTATTCTTATAAAAAAGAGATTCATTAGAATCTCTTATATTTTTGATAAAAATTCTTCTTCTGTCCATATTGGAATTCCTAATTCTTGAGCTTTTTTATATTTACTTCCTGCTGATTTCCCAGCAATAACAATATCGGTATTTTTAGTTACACTCGTCGTTGTTTTACCACCTGCTAACTCTATTTTAGAAGAAGCTTCTTCTCGACTCATATTTGATAAAGTTCCTGTTAAAACAAATGTTTTATTTTTAAAATTTTCGTTTAATACTTCTTTTTGATCAATATATTTCATATTTAATCCAAGCTCTTGAAGTTCAGTTATCATTTTATGAGTTTCATTTTTTTGAATAAATTCTATAATACTCGCAGCTATCATATCCCCTACATCATTAATAGCGATCAACTCTTCATAAGTCGTTGAAAGAAAACGTTCCATTGTTTTATAATGATTCGCTAATATTTTTGCTGTCTTTTTCCCAACGTATCGAATTCCTAATCCAAAAAGTAATCTTTCTAAGGAATTTTGCTTACTTTTTTCAATACTTTCTAATAAATTTTCTATACTTTTTTGTCCAAAACCTTCTAATTCCATAATTTCTTTTTTATAATTCGATAATTTATAAAAATCTTTAAATTCTTTAACGTAGCCCATATTATAAAAATCTTCTATAATTCGATCTCCAAATCCTTCTATAAACATAGCATCTCGACTAACAAAATGAATTAATTTTTCTATTCTTTTAGCATCACATGATGGATTGGTACAATAATATGCGGCTTCATTTTCTTTTCTTTCTAATTTACTGTTACAGATTGGACAATGATGAATCATTTTAAATTTTTTTTCTTTTCCGGTTCTTCTTTCTTTTACTGGTTCTATTACTTCAGGAATTACATCACCAGCTTTTTTGATTTTTACAATATCACCAATTCGAATATCCTTACTTATCACGTAGTCTTCATTGTGTAAAGTAGAAGCAGAAATCGTAGAGCCCATCAAAATAACTGGTTCTAATACCGCGTTAGGAGTAACTTGACCAGTTCGTCCTACACTGAAACGAATATCTTTTAATCTTGTTAATGCTATTACGGCAGGAAATTTATAAGCAGTAGCCCATTTCGGGTACTTAATTGTAAAGCCTAGTTTTTCTTGATCATTTAAATTATTTACTTTAATAACAATACCATCGATCTCGTAAGGAAGTTGTTCTCTATGTTCGGTCCAATAGGCAATATATTCTAGTAATTCATCGATATTTTTTACTAATTTAATATTAGGGTTTACTACAAATCCTAATTTTTTCATATATTCTAAAGCTTCATAATGGGTATGTAAGCCAAAAGACATCGCTTCTGGAACATGATATAAAAAGACACTTAACCCTCTTTGAGCTGCTATTTTAGAATCGAGTTGGCGAACACTTCCTGCGGCCGCATTTCTAGGATTAGCAAATAAAGGTTCTTTATTCTTTTTTCTTTGCTCATTTATCTTTTCAAAGGATTTTTTACCCATATAAATTTCGCCACGAACTTCGATTGTTAGTTTTTGATCTAGAGTAAGTGGAATACTCTTAATTGTTTTTACATTATGAGTAATATCTTCTCCTGTAATTCCATCTCCTCTCGTAGCTCCTCTTACTAATTTCCCATCTTCATAATATAAAGCAACCGATAACCCATCAATTTTTAATTCCACAACATATTCAGGATTAGGAATTTCTTTTTTTACTCGTTCATCAAATTCTCTAATTTCTTCTTCGTTAAATACGTTACTAAGGCTCATCATCGGTTTATCATGAACAATTTTTCGAAATTCATCAATGACTTCTCCTCCAACTTTCACGGTAGGAGAATCGTCTTTTTTTAATTCTGGATATTCCGTTTCTATCTTTATTAATTCTCTTAAATATTTATCATATTCTTGATCAGTTATCGTAGGATTATCTAATACATGATAATTATAATTGGCTTCATTTAATATTTTTGTTAATTCTTCTACTCTTTTATCCATATTATCACCATATTTATTATATCATTTATCGCAAGAAAAAAACACATAATGTGTTTTAGAATTTCCATAAATCTTCTTCTGTTTGATCATCTGAAGTTTTTTCTTCTTCTACAGGTACTGCCAAAATTGGTACATCACTGACAGTTGTAGATTGTATATTTTCTTCTGGTTCTATTAGTTCCGATGATGGAATTGACTCTTCTGTATCTCCCATTTCTGGAACAGGAATGGAACTTCCTTCTACGATTCCCCCCATAACAGGTGGAGTAGGCGCTACAGTAACATTTGGTAAATCAAAGGAAGTAGAAATTCCTAATCCTTCCGTTTGGTTTGCATTTTCGTTTTGTACCTCTAAAGAATTTTCCTGTACCTCATTATTATTTATCTCCAAATGATTTTGCTCTGTTTCATTTGCTTGGAACGAAGAAAAATCGCCTTGTGGTTCTACTGAAGTATTGATATTTTCATTTACTGGAATATTTTCTAATTCGACACTTTGATTAGGAGATACTTCATCGTTTACAAGCGGAGGAATTTCTTCGTTAGAAAGAGGCTGTAGTTCTTCTATTTGACTGGTATTTTCCATTGGAAGTACTACTCCTGCCAAAGAAGAATCATCCTGATTTTCCTCTTGATTTTCTGTTGTTGTAGGAGTTTGATTTATTTCATCAATTTGTTCTTTTATTTTTTTTACCTTTTTATCAACAAAAAAACCAATTACAATTAAAAGTATGACAACTAATACTACTATCATTATCAAAAGATAACTTCCCATATAGTCGCTTCCTTTCCCTTTTTATTCTTCAATATAATTTTCCCCTTTAAATGGTTCATGCATAAGTAAATTATCATAATCTCGTTGTCTTAAAGCCTCATATACCATAATTGCTACACTATTTGATAAATTAAGAGCACGAATTTTATCTGTCATAGGAATTCTCATACAATGATTTAAATCTTGTTGTAATATTTTTTTAGGAATTCCTGTACTTTCTTTTCCAAATATAAAGTAAATATTTTCTTTTTTATCACGATAGTCAAAAGAAGTATGTGGTTTTTTTCCATAGCGAGTTAAATAATAATAGGTCCCTTTATTTTTTTCTTTAAATTCATCAAAATTTTTATATACGGTATAGTCACATTTATCAATATAGTTAGCCCCACTTCGTTTTACATAAGATTCATCTAATGAAAATCCTAGTGGTTCAATCAAATGCAATTTTACATTTGTACCTGCGCAAGTTCTCATAATATTTCCTGTATTACCAGGAATTTCTGGTTCATATAATACTACATTAAGCATATTAATTCTCCACGTTATTATGATCATCAATAAATTTTTTAAAATCGTCAATATCTTTTTCTGTTTTATCAGAATATAGCATATCTACTACTTTATCATCTTCAAAATAGAAAAGATTTGTCTGTTTTAAAAATTTTTTCTTTTGTAATTTTTTATCAAAATATTGATTTCGAAAATCTTTATAAAAAGAATTACTTACGCTCGTTAAATCTAAGTATATGATATTTTTATTATATTCTTTTTTAGTCAAATAATTTCCTAATTTTTTTTCAAAACTATTTAAATTAGATTCTTCTCTATTTGTTACATACAAAATAAATTCATCATTTTCAACAATATAGTTAGATAAACTTTTTTCATCAATTTCAGAAATATTATTAATTTGTAATCCATCTTTTTGTTTTTGATGATTTAAATAATAGTTGCGAAAATAGATAGCAAGCAATAATGTTATAACTACAATCATACATAATACAATGTAATTTTTCTTTGGAATCTCTTTCATTATTTCACCATCCATCTATTACTATTCTATCATACTGCTATTTTCTAATCAAGAAAAAATGATTAATAATAATCATCTTCTCCTTTTATTTCGTCAATTTTTACAACTGGTAATACAATATTTTCTTCCCGTGCCATATCAGCAAATTTTTCCCGAAATTGATTTAGCTCTTTAATGATGCTATCGGGGTAAATTCTTTTAGAAGTTTTAATCGCATTATAAACATCCAATAAATTTACTTCTTTTTTATTTTGAAATAACGCTTGAGAAAAAGCTCCTTGTAAAACCGAAAAAGCAACATCAGGATACATCGCTGCAAGTCCATATACTCTTTTAAATTCGGAGGTGGCACTTACTATCGATTCAATTAACATTCCTGTCACATATTCGTTATATTTAAATTTAATTCCTGTTTGCTGTTCAATTTTAGGCAAACTTTCTGTCAAAATCCTTACTGTAGTCTCTTCATCTGGTTCCATTACCTCAATTCGTTCAAATCTTCTTAAAAAAGCTCTATCGCGAATAATATAAGTTTCATACTCTTGAGTGGTAGTGGCTCCAATTGCTTTAATATCGCCACGATCTAGGGCGGGTTTTAAAATATTTGCCAAATCCATTGGCCCATCTTCTTTTCCCCCTATTAAAGTATGTATCTCATCAATAAATAAAATTATTTTTGATTGTTCTTTTAATTCTTTTACTAAAAGAGAAATAATCATATCTTCTTTTCCATTGATAATTACTTTCCCAAGTAACGATACAGAACTCACTTTAATAATACGATATCCTTTTAATACATCTGGTACTTCATTTCGTTGAATTAAATAAGCAAGGCCTTCTACAATCGCAGTTTTACCAATTCCTGCTTTTCCAACTAACAAAGCAGATTTTTCAGGTGTAAGTAAAACCATTGTCATTTTTTTAATTTCTTCTTCTCTAGCAATAGCAGGATTAGTAACATACGTTTTACTTGTTAACTCTTCACCATATTCCTTTAAAACACTAAATTGGTTGCTGACTACATTTGCTTGTTCTTGCTTCATAATATCCTCTCCTATTTTATATAACCAATTGATTTAAAATAATCTATCGTTGCCTCTTCACTACTATCTCCAACTAAGTTTTTGCTCGTATCGCAATCCCCTTCTTCAATATAAGAAATAGTTGGTGTCCCTGTTAAATCCACTTTATTTTTTACTTCATTATATTGTGCTTCTGATACTTTTGATAAGTCAATATATTTTACATCTAAGTCATATTTTTCAATTACTTTTGATAACGTTGGTTTAAAACTATCACAATGACTACATGTCGCTGATCCAATAAAGATGACAAAAGATTCTTTTGCTTTTACTAAATCTGCAAATTGATTATAAGTCACTTCCTGATATGCTGTTCCACTTTTACATCCGACTAACAAAAATATAGCAAGTAAGCTTAATAATATCTTTTTCATACTCTCATCCTCCAATAAATATATCATATCATTTTATTGGATATTTGTCTATGATTAATAACGAATTATCTGATTTGGAAAAACAATTAAGTCTTTATTATTAAGAACTATTTCTTCAAGACTTAATCCTGTTTTGTTATGAATATCATTTATCGATTCTTCTTTTGTAATATAAATATTTTCTTTAGGAATTAATAATTGTTCTCCTGGATAAATATAATCATTTTTATCTAGTCCATTTAAGGAAAGTAATATTTCGGGAGAAACACTATAATTTTTGGCAATCGAATAAATGGTGTCCCCTTTTTGTATTATATATGTTTCATATAATGATTTTTTTGATACTGGAATAATAATATATCCGTTTTCAAAAGAAGAATTTGAAAGTTCTCCATTTAGCCGATATAATTCTTCTACTGTACTACCAATTTTTTTAGCTATATCTTCTATTGTCTCATTAGGTAATACTTTATATACTTGATACATTTTAATCACCTCATTATATTATATAAAAAATAAAAGACAAAGTGTCTTTTATTTTTCATATAGCATTACTTTTAAAGTAGGATTAAATTCAAATTCTCGATTTGTTAAAATTGGTATTTTATTATATTGATAATAACGATAAATATTATTGCCGTTTTTATAATAAATTCCCTCATTACTATAATCAATACTTTGAATATCGTCGGTTATAAAAGTAGCTGTCAATAGATTGGTATTTTGAACATTGGCCTGATATCCCTGATAATAATTTTTTTTCTTTTGATATAAATAATAATATCCTGATAAATTTTTTCCTCTTTTGTCAATTTGTTGATATTGTTCTTTAAATACTTTTGAGTAATTGTCGGTAAATAATACTTTATTATTTATATATGAATATATTCTCTTTGTTTCCCATTTCCCGTCTTCAAAGATTTGAATGCCTTTTTCTTCGTCACCAATTAATGTAACTTTTTTTGATTTTACATTGATTTCATATTGTTTTTTATGATCAGTGTCAAGGAGATATAAAGAATCTTTTACCTTTCCTTGAATATAAGAATCAAATGAAATTGGATTATCAGAATGAAGAGTATCTTGTTTGCCATTTTCCAAATTCACTAAATAGATTTCATCAAAGTCATATTTTTGATTGTAATTAGCAATTACATAGTATTTAGAAACAACATCTCGAATCGTTTTTTCATAAATATCTTGTTCAAATAAAGGAATCTTTTTTATCCCTTGTCTCGATAAAATATAAACCCCTTTATAATAATCAATCGCAAATATATGATTTTCTAATATATTTTTTGGATAATAAGAAAGTTCCCGATATTCTTTTTTTTGACGACTATAGTTTTGATATTGCTTTTTATAATATCCATATGTATTTAGATTTTTTTCAAATTGTTTTAACTTCTTATCTTGATGTTCCATGTTCGCATATTGATATTGTATTCCATTTTTTTGACAAATCATATCCATTTGTAACAAGGAATCTTTAAAAATTGGATAGATACATTCATATTGATCATCTTTAAAGTATTTGATATCCTTAATTACATAATTTCTTTTTTTAAAGTCGAAATAACTTTGAAAATTAAATTCAGAATTTTTCGTTTTTATTTCAAAATAATAATTATCTTCTTCTCCTCTTACTCTAGTAGTCCTTGTTTCATTAACCGTAAATTTTTCACGAGTTTCTTTATCTTTTAAGGTATAATCTACATGGTGTCCATGATTTAAAGAACGAGCAATTCCTTGAAAACATATATAAAAAAGTACTAGTACAATAAATAATACAGCTAACTTCCTCGTATTCATATAACCACCATCCTTATTATATCAAAATCGGAGAAAAAGTAAAAGAATACAAATTTGTTTTCTTTTCTTAATGAAGTATGATAAAATAAATTGTGTGAGGTATCTTTATGTATCAATTTTTATCTATATTTATATTATTTCTTTTTTGTTCATTTATCGGGTGGGTCGTTGAAGTAATAAATTGCCTCATCCATGAAAAAAAATTTGTCAATCGAGGTTTTTTAGTTGGCCCTTATCTTCCCATTTGGGGAATAGGCGCCCTACTAATTTCTTTTATTGGTACTCCTTATTCTCATGATATTATCTCTTTATTTTTAGTAATCGTTTTTTTATCTTCGGGATTAGAGTATATCACTAGCTATCTATTAGAAAAAATATTTCACGCTAGATGGTGGGATTATTCTACTAATTTTTTAAATATTGACGGACGTGTTTGTCTTATGAATTCTATTTATTTTGGAATTATTGGAGTTCTTTATTTAAAATATATAGAACCTATTTTAATTACCTATATTCAATATATTCCTCTTGATATATTTTATGTACTTGCTAGTCCATTATTTGTTTTTTTCATTGTAGATATTATCGTTTCTTTTAAATTAACTTTTCATTTACGTAAAACCTTTACTTCTCTTAGAAAAGATTACACTAGCGAAATATCATTAAAAATAAAGAAAAAGCTAAGTACTCAATCAAAATCATTCAAACGAATTTTACAAGCTTTCCCTCACGTACAACTGATAGGAAATGGGAAAAAACGTCGGTTTTTCTTTAAAAAGTAGGTGAATGTTTCACACCTTTTTTTATTTTGCGAATATGCTATATTGAATATAAAAGAAGGGGTGGATTATATGTGTAATAATAATAACAATGATTCAAAGTGCATTGCGGAAATATTAAAAGTTATTTGTATTTTACAACAAAACGCTAATTGTAATGAATGTTGCTTAGAAACTTGTGACAGAGGATTCTTAGGAAACTCTACGAACTGTGTAAGTTGCAATACACGACCAATCATGTTATATACTTGTAGTGGTAATGGAACGAATCCTTGGACAATGCCTACAACTAGAGAAAACGTTGTATGCGGTGATACAGGAGTGACATGTTCTAGTGTATTTAGAATTGAAAAAATAGATGACAATTGTGCTACATTCCGTGTACTAGCTGCAAATCCAGATACGGAAACATCTGCACTTATTCCTTATATCGCAACAAATTCATTCTTTACCATGAATTTAAATTGCGTTTGTGCATTAAAATGTTTAAATGATACTTATGTAGAATGCATATAAAAAAGCCATTAATGGCTTTTTATTTTTCTTTTGGTTTCATAAATTCTTCATATGCGGCGATTACTTCTTCTGGTTTTCCATACATTTTCATCTTTCCTTCGTGAAGCCATAATACCTCGTCACATAATTCCGCAATCGTATCTAAACTATGAGATACAATAACGACAGTTCGGTCTGCATCACTAATTAATTCTTTCATTTTGTTATAACTTTTTTCTTTAAATAGTTTATCTCCAACACTCAATACTTCATCGATTAACATAATGTCAGTTTCTAAAACTGCCGTAATAGCAAATGCTAATTTAGAATGCATCCCCGAAGAATACGTTTTTACTGGTTTATAAATAAAATCTCCAATATCCGCAAATTCGATAATTTCTTTTTCCTTTTCTTTAATTTGTTGCTCTGAAAATCCTAATAGCATCCCTGATAAATAGATATTCTCATATCCTGTTAATTTAGGTTGAAATCCAACTCCAATCGATAATAAAGAAACCGAATTCCCATGTAGATCGATCGTTCCTTTATCGGGAGAAAAAATTCCTGCTAGAGCACGTAAAGTTGTCGATTTCCCAGAACCATTTTTTCCAATAAACCCTAATATTTTTCCTCGCTCTAGTTCAAAAGAGATTCCTTTTACAGCTTCAAATATTTCAATTTGATTTTTTTTATATTTTAATAAAGAACGTTTAATAGAAAACTTTTTTAATCCTCGATAGCTAATGTGCAAATTTTTTACGGTAATTGCTATATCATCTTTTTTCATTATATCACCTTCGCATAACTATTTTCATACTTGTGAATGATAGAAACTCCAATAATTACTAAAAAAATTCCTATCATAAACCACCCACCTAATACCAAAAAAGAAGGATGCGTTCCACGAATTAAAATGTTTCTAAAGCTATCAATAATAAAAGCAGCCGGATTTAATTTTAATAAAATTCTATTATATGGTTTAGGAATTCGAGTCGCTAAATTATAAAAAACTCCAGAAGCATAAAAAATTAGTTTCAAAGCTAAGGCCGTAACGTTTGCTAAATCCTCGACAAAAATTCCAAAATGCAATAAAATTGTACAAATTCCAAAAGTGACAATATATAAAACAACAAAAATAGGAATACAATATAAAATATTTAGTGTAAGTGGTACTTTAAACACAATCGCCAAAATTACTAATAATATCCAAGAAATTCCCATCTTAAATAAATTAACAAATGATTTTTGTAAAACTAATATATATTTAGGAATATAAATTTTAGTTACAATTCCTCGATTATTATTTACTAATTTTACACTTGTATTAATATTTTTACTAAAATAATCCCATACAGTAACTCCCACAAAAACAAAAACTGGGAAATATGGTTCTGATGAACGAAATACTACACCCGCAATAAAAATATAAATAAGCATAAAAAAGAAAGGATCTAGTATCCACCAAAGCCAATTTAAATAAGAACCGGCCACTTCTGCTTTCAAATCCGCCCTAGCAGAATAAACCGCATATTTAAAATATTTTTTTAGATTATCAATAAATCTTTTCATAATATCCTCCAAGCACACATAACTATTATTAGTTTATCATAAATCAAATTCTTTTTCAAATCTTCTTTGTGTTCAATTTTATCTATTTAAAAAAGAAAGATTTTACTTTCTTTTTTTAGTAATAACTGCTCCGGGAAAATCATATTTTTTATCTGGATAATCAAGAATGATTTCACTACCTGTTTCTTTTGTAGAAGAAGCTATATTATATACATAATTGGTCCAGCTTTCTGATGTTGGTATCCAGCCTGACAATAACATATTTTTAGAAAAATGAGTACATCCACAAAGAGCAATAGAAAATTCTTTGTTGTGTTGATTAGCCCAACGAATAATCGTTTCTGTCGCTTCACAAGGCGCAAGTCCAATAACATAGTCATAATTTCCTGTAGTCTCTAAAGTAAAATTTTCTTTTTTAAGACATATATTACTAAATTGATCTAATATTAAATTATTATCATAACAAGTAATTGTCCCTTTATGCAATAGTCGTTGTTCTTTATCAATATGTCTGGCTAGCGAAGGTAAAAATCCACACCCTACTTCTAATATATCTTTATCAAGAGTAAAATATTGTTTTATATAGTTTAAAAAACCAATATAAATATTTTTATCTTTCGGTAGTAAATCTAGCATATCTAATATTTGTAATACAACATCTACTGTCGCATCTATTTCTTGAGATGAAAATTTTTGTTCCAAAAAACGAGAAGCCATAACAGGATATTCATCGCTATAAAAAAATAAAAATTCTTGTAATTTATAATATTCCTTTTCATTCAAATGTAGTTTCATACTCCACCTCCAAAGGCCATTTATTATAATAAAAAAGATGATTTTTGTCAATTAAAAAGGCATATTCTAAAATGCCTTTTGCTATCATATTTTTATCATGCGGATAGTAATGAAGAATACATTCGTTGATATTGGCTTTGACTAGAAGCAAACATCTCATCATACTCTTTCTCTAAGTTTGGATAATCTTCTTTTGAATAATCTTGATCTTGTAACGCTAAAGCTGTCAAAAAGACTTCTACTCCCCCTGTGTAACTTGTTAAATTTTGATATTTTTGAATTAATTCACTATTATCTGGTATTACTTCTTGAAGGTATTTTTCCCCTCTTTTTAAATGGTTTTCTAGATCTTTTCTAAATGATGATAATTTAAAATTGGGATTTTTTTTAAAAAGAGAAATCAAATATTGAATTTCTGTATCACTAATGCTTCCTAAATATTCTTTTCGTTCAAAATAATCTTCTGCAATCATATAAAATTCTTGCATATCATCACCTATTTCTATTTTATCATATATTTTTTGTTTTTTTCTATCTTTTATGATAGAATTTAAAATTTTCTATTTCTTTCATCTCTTTGTTTAAAAATTTTGTAAATTTCACAAATATATGTTATAGTATTTAAATATTAAAATTAGAAATTAAAGAAAGGAGAAAAAAATGTTATCAAAAAGCACAGATTATAGTTTTTATCGACAGTCACAGGACCTTTCTTTAAAGCAATTATATCTTAATGAAGTTAAAAGATATCCCGTCTTAACAAATGAAGAAGAACAGAAATATGGAAAAGATTTAAAACTAATCGACGAAATCTCAATTATAAAAGATCCAAAAAAGAAAAATATTAAATTATTAGATTTAGAAACAATATTTTTATCATTACAAAATAATTCTTATATAAACGATATTCTTTCTTTATTAACTCTTTTTTATTCTGACAAACAAGAAGATAACGATGCTAATGTTGGGTATCTTTTAAATCATTATAATCGACTTTATCAATCTAAAAAAACAGTTCCTAATAAAGAAGAATTACAATGTTACTTTAATAAAATAAATAATACTCCAATTTCTCTTGATTTTTCAACAAAAGAAAGAATAGAAGGAAAAGAACTTTTGTACCAAATAAATGCTTACATCAAATATCGAATCGCTCATGAAAAAATGATTCAAGGAAATTTAAGATTGGTTCCAGCGACCGTTAAAAAGTTTCGCTCTCATACTTTTTTAGAAGAAGAAGAGTTAATATTAGTTGGAAATCAAGCTCTTTTATATGCCGCCAAAAAATTTGATATCGATCGAGGAATAAAATTTTCTACTTATGCTGTAACAATAATTAAAAGATTTATTAGAAAATATATTTTAGAAAATAGAAGCTCATTATATGTCCCTCAAAAATTTCTACATGATGCATTTGAATTAAAAGAAAAAATAAAAGAGATTATAGAAAATTCCGAAAAAAATTTATCAGCGCAAGAAATTGCGGACAAATTGAAAGTTGATATCAATTTTGTTTTAGATTGTATCTGTCTTTCAAACACAAAATGTATTTCATTAGAAACTCCTATTAGCGAAGAAGAAGATACTACTATCGGCGACTTAACTGCAGATACTAATCAAAATAGCATTGATGATGTTACTTCTAAAACTTTTTTAAAAAACGATATTAATTATATTCTTGATAAATTAGATGATATTGAAAAAAAGATAATAAAAATGCGTTTTGGAATTGATTGTATTGGAAATAGAAGCTTTTCACAAAAAGAAATAGCTCAAGAATTAAATTTAACCGAGACACAAGTTAATCGAATCGAAAAAAAATCAATTGTAAAATTACAAGCTTTATCTCGTTACGATGAAAAAATTAAAAGTTTGCAATATTATGTCAAATAAAAATTCAAGCAATGAAAATCTTGAATTTTTTATTATCTTCTTAAAATATCAGAATATTATATATGATTATTCTATTTTTTATTTTTTCTATTAAGTTTAATAAAATTTTTTATTAATCTGTAAACAATTCTCAATGTTGAATAAGTTAAAGTATAAGAATATAAATCTTTTAATACATCTTCTCTTTTTGAAAAATAATCTGATTTTATTACTAATTGATTTTTTAAACTTAATACTTTTAGTAATTTTAAATCATTATAATCTATCACTTCATAACGTTTTCTTACTTCGGAACAATTAAACAATTTACAAGTAAGGTTTTTAGTTGAACATCCATTTTTAGTTTGATAAATACACATTCTGCAACATCCATTACATTTTCCTTTGTTGTATTTTCTTTGAACATAACATCTTTCATTTTTAAAACCACATATATTAATTCCCTTATTTTTTTCATCAATTAAATGACATGACTGATCATATATAAAATTTATTCTTTTTTTACGTTTTTTAATATTTAAAGCATCTATTATATAATTTAACATTTTATCATTAATATTATTTTTTACTACAAAAAGAGTATTATAATATAAAATACTCTTATATATATAAAGTTTCTTTAATAGTTTATTATAATCTTTATCATTATTTATTATTATAATTTTATTCCTCATAACTACCTACCATAATAATATTATAACATTAGTTATATGCTATTTTGAATTTATATGATTTGCTTTTTGATAATAATTAATTAACTAAATTTATTAATAAAATAATTAAAAGTTCTCTTTAATATTAGTTCTTATTTTTAACAAAAACTGGTAATTAAACCAGTTTTATTGAGTTAGAAGCGACCTCCGCCTCCTCCGCCACCAAATGATCCTCCTCCTGATGATCCGCCAGAGAAGCCTCCGCCTCCACCACTACCAGAGGAAAATGAGCCACCACTAGAACCAGAGCTAGAGTTTGAAGGAAAATGAACGATAGGTTTGGAATTTTTAGCTACTGTATGAGATAGATTAGTAGCTGAATTTGATATAGAATTACAAATATAACTATCAAATAATATATTACTTGATAATACTTCGACTTGTTGATTTTCTAACTTAATCTTCATGCTTTTAAGAACTTTATCCCCTATACCGAATGCTGTAGCGTATACTAAATAATTTTCCCATAATGCAACTTCAGGTATTTCTTTTTCATCTAATTTAGAAAAGTCATTCAAGAAGTTTCTTATTGCGTATAATTTTTTTCTTTCCTCTTTACCTTTATCTGTTAACTTCATTTGTAGTTTAAGAGGAGTTTTTCCTAAATTAATTTTAATTATTATAGTTGAAATAATAATAAATATTATAGAAATATGAGTAAAATGATTTAATACTAGCGATGTAATCATTAAGAAAATATTCATAAACATTATATAAAACATATGAATATTTTCACGATATTTTTGAAATCCATAAATACTTATTAATATTAAACCTATTAGTGATACCATAGGTATTACAGTAAAAATGATTCCCATTATTAAAAAGTTGCCATTAACTACATTAATTCCTTTAAAAATTTCTTTTGCTAAATCATCGCTTTTTAATTTATCTAATTCATAATTACGCCAAGCTAAGAATTTTTTATGATTTATTACTTTTCGTGTGTTCAAATTAAAGGTATTATTATCGTCAAATATCATATCAACAAATAACCTATCGCTAGCAGATAAGGTTGATCTATGTGCTGTTAAATTTAATATATTATTATCTTTATCATCTTTTTCTATTGTTACTATCTTTCTTCTTACTAAATCTAATAATGTTGCGGATATTTCATACTTAGTTACATTTTTATTAACTAATAATCCTACAGATAGTGGTGATAAATTATTAGGTAAATCCCTAAAATATTTTGGATTTACATTTTTAATTATTCTAGCACTTATTTTATTTTTATTTAATGTTAAATAGGATATTAATAGAAATACTATTGATAAGAATATTAAAATTATTTCTAATTTTAATTCTTTTTTTTCTATCTTCTTTTTTAATATTGTCAACTTATTATTCATCTTTTCTCTTAATGTATCACTAAATACATGATCAGGATATTTGCTTGCATTTAAATAGGAAGAATAATCAATATTATTTAACAACACACTAAAATCATTATATTCATAAGTATCTACTTTTGGTTGATATGTTATTAATTTTTCTTTATACTGACTTTGTAAATCCGCATATGATAAATCAACAATAGTATTCATTATTACATCATAATTAGCTCTACTTGGTTCATTATCTAATCTTAAAAATAAATTGTTTAATGCTTGTATTTTTTGCTTTCTAATTGCTTCTCTTTGTTTATTGGCAATATCTGCTAGATTAGTTTCATATTTAACTATTTTATCTAATGCGTCAACATTAGTTAATTTATTTGATTTGTTTATTACTTGTTTATCAAATACTATTCTTATATCTATTGCTGTATTATGAGATAAATTTTTAATAGTGGCTTCTACTTTATCTTTGGCTAATATTTTACTTTCTCCATTTAAGGGACCATGCGCCCATACTTTTATTAAGTGCGTGTTATTTGGAATATTTACTGTTACTTTTAAATTACTTATATCTTCCGTTAAATCTTTACCAATTGCATTCCAACCTAATTCTGCTACATCATTATGTAATACTCCCATATTATGAAGCCTATATTTTATATAAAATGCTTTATTTTTAATGCTTGGCATAAATATTCGATAAGTTTCTCCTATCGAAGATAAAGTTACTTTATATACACCATAATCCCCACTTTTACCATTACTGTTTTCATTAAATAAATCACCATTAATATTAGTAAAATCAAAATTATCGTCTAAGTTTACTCCTCTTATTTCTTCTAGAGTTATACCATCGCCATTATGGATACTACTCCCCCCAAATGTATTAAGATTAAAAGAAGAAGAAGTTAAATTTTTATAATTAATAATTCTATCCATTCCATTATAATAGCCGGTTAAGTTAAAATATTCTTCTACTTCTAAATCACCATTATTTAAGATAGTGGCATTAATATAATAATTTTCTATTCCATCTGCTAATACTAAAGTGGGCATGAATAAAAAAATTAAAGTTATTAAAATAATTTTTATTTTTTTCATTGTACCAACCCTTTACTATAAATTTAAATTATATACTTGTTTTTATATAAACTAATTTTCTATATCATCAAAAAAGCTTTAAAATTTTGAAGTCATTTCATATCAATATGGCACGGTAATAGAACAAGTTTCCAAATTTCTATTGCCTTTTTTATTTTCTCCTTTAACAACTTAATTATATCACTATTTTTATACTTTGACTATGCTAATTTTGGTTTAATACTTA
>CANQYN010000008.1 GCA_947628105.1 uncultured Bacilli bacterium | reverse complement strand
CCCCCCCCCCGACTGTTTTTGTCAATCAAAAAAAGGTCTTTTTTGACCTTTTAATTTACTTCTTCAATTTTCATAAAATTGGTATGTTTTGTCGAAGGAAATCCTCCTACTACTACAACTAAATCCTCTTTTTTTAAATATAATATTTCTTTAGCAGCGGCAACACCATCATTTACTATTTTATCAGTATCATGATGAAGAGATACTATTTTCGTATAAATTCCCCATTTTAAAGCTAGCTTTCGTGCTACTTTCTTATCGGTCGTCGTTGCAATTATAACTGAATTAGGTCGAAGAGATGATATATCTAATGCTGTCTTACCAGTTAAAGTAGACGCTACAATCGCTTTTATATTTAAGTCTTTGCATGCTTCCACACTACATTTTGCAATAGTATTATGAATGGCGGTTCCATGCAATTTATATTCTTCTAAATTATATTTAGTCATCTTTTCTACATTTTTACAAATGGAACTCATCATTTCAACTGTCTCTATTGGATAATTTCCTATCGTTGTTTCATCTGATGTCATAATTGCATCACATCCAGCCAATACTGCATTGGCGACATCTGTCACTTCCGCATTAGTGGGTCTAATATTCGTCTTCATACTATACATCATTTGAGTTGCCATGATAACACCTTTCCCATTCGCATGGCACATATCAATAATCATCTTTTGATATAGGGGTAAGTTTTCCAGTTTTGTTTCAATTCCTAAATCTCCTCGAGCTACCATAATGTAATCACTTTCTTCGATAATTTCTTCTAAATTATCCATCGCATATTGCGTTTCTACCTTAGAGATAATCGGCATATCTTCTCTTCCATATTTTTTACATAGCTTTTTTACTTCTAAAATATCTTCTTTACTATTGACAAAGGAAAGAGCTAAAAAGTCGCCTTCGTTTTCACAAGCATATTTAATATCTTCTCTATCTTTTTTGGATACATAAGGAACATCTAATTTTATTCCTGGAAAACAAACTCCTCTTCTGCTTTTTATAGTTCCTGAATTTTGAATCGTACAAGTTACTCCATCTTTTTCTATCGAGGTGACTACTAACTTATAAAAACCATCATCAATTAAAATGATAGAGCCAACTTTTAAATCTTTTAATACTCCTTTATAATTGAGAGAAATTTGTTCTTTTGTTCCCATGACATCATTTTCAACAATTCTTATTTTTTCGCCTTTGATAAGTTCAATTGAATCATTTTCAAATTCTCCTGTTCTAAGATCTGGTCCCTTTGTATCATATAAAATTGCGATATTGGCATTCATCTCTTCATTGGCTTTTTTGACTAAATGACAAACTTGTGCCATCTCTTCAGCGTTTGCATGAGAAAAATTAATACGAGCGACATTCATTCCAGCTTTCACTAATTTTTGAAATGTATTCCATTTTTGACTAGCTGGTCCAATACTACAAATTATCTTTGTCTTTTTCATATCTTACCTCTCTTCTAAAACTATCACAGTTTACCATATTTTATAGATTTTGTCAAAATTAGTAGGTCAGTTTTTCAATAAGAATATTTTTTCAATAATATATATTATTAGGTGATACTATGTTCTTTAAAGCAATTCATAAAAGAATGAATTTTATTTTAATAATCATTTGTTTCCTTTTTTTATTAATTATTGGAAAAGTGTTTTATATTCAAGTATTTGATTATAAAAAATTAAATGAACTAGCAGATTCTCTTTGGAATCGAAATCTTCCCATTGAAGCTGATCGAGGAAAAATATATGATAGAAATGGCGTAATTTTGGCGGATAATGAAACAACTGTATCTTTAGTTTTAATTCCAAATCAAATTAAAGAAAAAGAAAAAACCGCTAAAAAATTGAGTGAAGTTATCGATATTAGTTATGAAGATATGCTAAAACATATTCAAAAAAGAACATTAATGGAAAGAGTACACCCGGAAGGAAGAAGATTACCTTATGAAACGGCTAATAAAATTAATGATTTGCATTTAAAAGGAGTTTACTTAGTAAAAGAATCTAAAAGGAGATATCCTTATGATACTTTGATGTCTCATACGTTAGGTTTTGTTGGAATCGACAATCAAGGATTAAGTGGTTTAGAACTAATTTATAATCGTTATTTAACAGGAGCTTATGGAGCGATTAAATATGCTTCTGATGCGAAAGGAAATAAACTAAAGTTAAGTGAAATTTATGAACAACCTCAAGATGGAATGAATTTAACATTAACTATTCATTATGAATTACAAAAAGTATTGGAACGGGAACTGGATAATGCAGTTTCAAGATATTCCCCTGATCAGGCACTAGGAATTATTATGAATCCTCAAAATGGAGAAGTGCTAGCGATTTCTTCTCGTCCTAATTTTTCTGCTAAAAATTATCAAAAATATACCCAAGAACAATTAAACCGAAATCTTCCAATATGGGCTACTTACGAACCTGGTTCTACGTTTAAAATAATTACTTTATCAGCCGCTTTAGAAGAAAATTTAATCGATTTAGAACATGAGACATTCCATGATAGTGGTTCTATTCATGTCGATGGAGCAAGAATCAAATGTTGGAAAGCTGGCGGTCATGGTTCACAAACATTATTACAAGTAGTAGAAAATTCATGTAACCCGGGATTTGTTTATATTGGAAATAAAATTGGAAAAAATAAATTATTTCAATACATTAAAAACTTTGGATTTGGAGCAAATACAGGAATTGATTTAAATGGAGAAAGCAAAGGAATTTTGTTTCCCTTACGTAAAGTAGGACCAGTAGAACTGGCGACGACTTCTTTTGGGCAAGGAGTATCCGTTACCCCGATACAACAAATCACTGCTGTGTCGGCGGCAATCAATGGCGGTTATTTATATACGCCTTACATTGTAAAAAGCATTAATGAAGCAGAAACGAATTCTGTTATTCAGTTAAAAGAGCCAAAAATTAAACGAAAAGTAATTCGCGAAGATACTAGTAAAAAAGTTCGTTATGCTCTTGAAAGTGTCGTTACCAACGGAACTGGTAGAAATGCTTTTATCGATGGCTATCGGGTAGGAGGAAAAACAGGAACAGCCCAAAAAGTAAAAGATGGTCATTATATGGTAGGAAATTATATTACTTCTTTCATTGGATTTTTACCTGCCAATCATCCAGAAGTAATCGTTTATGTAGCAATTGATAATGCCAAAGGAATCACTCAATATGGAGGGACCATAGCCGCGCCTATCGCTAGAAGAATTTTACAAGATTCCATCGATATATTAAATATCAAAAAACCGAAAGGTGCAAAAGAAAAAAAATATAATTTTAACGATAAAAAATATTATGAAGTTCCTAATGTAGTAGGAAAATCATTGACTACGGCAATGAAAGAGTTAAAAAACTTTAAAGTTGAATATAGTGGCAAAGGAAAAAAAGTAACTTATCAAGTTCCTAAAGCAAAAAGTAGAATATATGATGGAGAAACTGTCAGATTATTATTAAATTAAAAAAAATCGATAAAATATCGATTTTTAAAATTGAATTTTTTCTTCTATATAACTTTTTACTTCTTCTATAGGAAGAGTTATTTGTTTCATCGTATCTCGATTACGAATTGTTACTGTATTTTCTTTTAACGTATTATCATCTATCGTAATACAATATGGGGTTCCGATGACATCTTGTCTACGATAACGTTTTCCAATATTTCCTGTCTCATCGTAAGCAGTCATAAAATATTTAGATAATTCTTGATAGATTTCTTGAGCTTTTTCACTATGATATTTTTTTACTAAAGGAAGTACCGCAATTTTATAAGGAGCCAAATAAGGATGAAAATGCATTACTTCTCTCGTTGTATTATCTTCTAATTTTTCTTCTTCATAGGCATCACATAAAACAGTTAATACTAGACGATCAACCCCAATGGAAGGTTCAATGACATAAGGAATATATTTTTCATTGGTTTCTGGATCAAGATATTCTTGAGAAATACCAGAGTATTTTTGATGTTGTGATAAATCAAAATCAGTACGACTAGCAATTCCCCAAAGTTCTCCAAAACCAAATGGAAATTTATATTCAATATCGGTCGTCGCATTACTATAATGACTTAATTCTTCTTTAGAATGATCTCGTAATCTCAAATTTTCTTCTTTGATTCCAAGAGATACTAAAAAGTTTTTACAATATTCCTTATAATATTTATGCCAATTTAATTCTGTTCCTGGTTTACAGAAAAATTCTAATTCCATCTGTTCAAATTCACGAACTCGAAAAATAAAGTTTCCTGGAGTAATTTCATTTCGAAAACTCTTCCCTATTTGTCCAATTCCAAAAGGCACTTTCAATCTCATACTTCTTTGAACATTTAAAAAATCCGCAAAAATTCCTTGTGCCGTTTCTGGGCGAAGATAAATCGTATTTTTAGAATCTTCGGTAACTCCTTGAAAGGTTTTAAACATTAAATTAAATTGACGAATATCAGTATAATCTAATGCGCCACACTTTGGACATACAACGTTATGGTCATAAATATATTTCATTAAAGCATCGTTATCCATCGTATTAGCTTCTTCTCCAATTTGTTCTTCTACTAATTTATCAGCCCGATGTCTTGTCTTACATTTTTTACAATCGATTAATGGATCGGCGAATGTAGCTAAATGTCCACTTGCTTCCCATGTTTTAGGATTCATTAAAATAGCACTATCTAATCCTACATTATTAGGATCTTCTTGAATAAATTTTTTCAACCATGCTTTTTTAACATTGTTTTTTAGTTCTGTTCCTACAGGTCCATAATCCCATGTATTAGCAAGCCCTCCATAAATTTCACTACCTTGGAAAATAATTCCATATTGTTTACATAAACTCACTAATTTTTCCATTGTTAATTCTTTCATTTTTTTCCTCCTTTTTCATGGATGATAATAAAAAAGATTCTTTCTCGTGTAAGGACGAAATAAATTCCGCGGTTCCACCTTACTTATTCGAAAGAATCAGCTCTATCTTATATTACTCCCAGTTTCCAACCTGATCATCGCATGTATGTATTTATACTACTATATATTATGAACGTCGTCAAGAATAATTAATCTTTTTTTATCGTTTTTTCTACGATTTGTTTTACATTTAATTCATTAAATGGTTTCGTTAACATATCGACAATAGGATAAGAAAATGCTCGATCGATACATTCTTTATCATCACTTCCTGTAATAATAGAAACAGGAATGCGATTATACAAATTATTTTGATTAAAATATTCTAATACTTCAAATCCATCTACATTTGGCATATTTAAATCAAGTAACATACCCACAATATTATGTTCTACATCTTTATTGATAAAATCAATAGCTTCTTTTCCATCACTAGAAATTACTACATTATAAGTATCGTTAAAAATTTTTCGAATAAAATTTACAACAACACTCGAATCATCCACTACTAAAATAGTCTGAGAATTGCTTATAATAGGAGTTTCAGAAGTAGACATTCCTCCCTGTCCTAAATAAGTTTTTACTAAGTTGATAATTCTATTTGTTTCTTTCATTAATTCATCGTAATGTTCTACTACATAATACATATTATTTTTTTTGCTTTCTATTTCGTGCTGATAAGCAAGTTCAGCCAATTGATCAAAGCCAAAATATTTAGCATCACTTTTCAATGAATGAACTAAAATAGAATAATTTGTCATATCTGATACTTCTTTATATCGTTGAATATCTGATACTTTCTTTCCTACGTCATTTAAAAAATCTTGTAATGTATCATCATATGTTTGCATATCTCCAAATAGTTCTAAACTTTTTTCGATATTAACACCATTTGCCTTTAATAAATTTACATCTTTCATATTTTATCACCTTACCTATTGTCATTATATCATATTTTTTATATTTACTCAAAAACTTGTTTTATTTTTTCGGCTAATTCTTCTTTGTGAATTGGTTTTGACAAATAACCATTTACTTTTACATTTTGATATTTCTTTTTTAATTCATTTTCTGTATTAGCACTTACGATAATAATAGGAATATCTGTTTTTAAATCTTCTAATTCATGGCAAGTCTCCAATCCATCTTTTTCTGGCATCATATCATCTAATAAAATTAAATCATACGATACTTCTTTTACTTTATTGATGCATTCTTCTCCCGTTAAAGCGATATCAATATCTACTTTGTATGGTTTTAAAAACATTGCGGCCAACTTTAAATTCATCTTATTATCATCTACTAATAATACCTTTTTATCGGGATATTCTTCCATTTTTAAATTCGGTTTTCGAATTAATACTTTTTCTAACAAATGATTTAATTCAATTCGATCAATCGGCTTTGATAGATAACCGTTAAATCCTTCTTTTAAATATTTTTCTTTCATTCCCACAATCGCATTTGCTGTTAAAGCGATAACAGGAGTTTGAAAATCACTATTTTCTTTTAATTTATGGAAAGTTTCTACTCCACTCATCTTGGGCATCATATCATCCATGAGAATTAAATCATATTTTTCTCCTTTTTCGATTTTGTGAATACATTCTATTCCGCTATTTACTGTTTCAATTTGAGGATGATATTGTTCTAATAACTTGGCGGCCACCTTTAAATTTAATTTATTATCATCGACAATTAAAATTTTATAATCTTTTAAATCCAAATCGACAAAATCAATTTTTATCGTATTATCAACTGCCTGTGTCTCTATTTTTTGATCGATTGATACGGTAAATTTAGATCCTTTTCCATAAACACTATAAACGACGATTTTACCATTCATTAATTCCACTAATTGCTTTGTAATAGCAAGTCCTAGACCAGTTCCTTCAATCGTTGTGTTTCGATCCTCTTCTAACCGTTGAAACTTGGTAAATAATTTATCGATATTTTCTTGTTTAATTCCTTTTCCACTATCTTCTACTGAGACAATCAAGCGACAAATTTCTCCATTTTTTATACAATTTACTTTAAAATCAATAAAACCTTCATCCGTATATTTAACTGCATTCGTAAGTAAATTTACAATGATTTTTTTGATATTAGCATGATCACCATATAAATATTTTGGCATATCTGGAGCAATATAAACTTTAAAATCTAATGGTTTTTCTCCTAATTTAGCCTTAATTAACTTAACGATCGAATCAAAAAATGGTTCGGTAGCATACGCTGATGAAATAATTTCCATTTTTCCTGCTTCAATTTTAGAAATATCCAAAATTCCATTTACAATTTCCAATAAAGAATTTGAAGCCGTAACAATATCTTTAGCATTTTCTTTCGCATCAGATAAATTTTGTGAAGTTTCAATATATTCGCTAAAACCGACAATCGCATTTAAAGGGGTTCTAATTTCATGTGACATGCTAGATAAAAATTCACTTTTTGCGCTGTTGGCACGATCGGCTTCTTTTTTTGCCATATCTAACTCAGTAATCATTTTTACATCAGGATTTTCAATCGTAAAGTACATAATAAACGTAATGAAAAGCAATCCTGGATTAATTAAATAATTTAAAGTAGGATCGATGACAATTAAAATGACAATGGCAAAAGCTACTAAAATTAATGTATAAATTGGAACATATTTTTTATTGATAATATTCTGATGATTTTTTAATACACAGCCAATTTGAAACAACGAACTAATAGCACAAAATGAATATGTATATAAAACAGCTAATCCAGAGGCAACCGTGCTTTCATTTACCGCTTGTAACTCTACTGGTAATAGTAAGATTAAAACAATATTTACAATATTAATTACTCGGAAAATTTGTCCATATTTTTTAGCATTGGTCGTTTCTTTTAATGATACGAACAATGTATAAAAGGCTAAAATAGAACTATAGTGAAGAAGCGCTAATAAATATAGTTTATCGACAAATTTAATAATTGTCTCATCAATATGAAAAATGGGATTAATGACTAATCCCAAAATAAGACCAGTTATCGATACCCCAATATTACATATCAAAAATCTAGCATAGGTTTCATCTTCGATCTGTTTTAATCGTTTTTTACTAAAAAATATAATGCTTACTGTAGTAATTAATAAAAGAGCATAAATATTAATTAATAAAAATCCTAACGTATTTTGCATGAATCATTCCCTCTTTTTATTTTTTCTTTACTTTTCCTTTTTCATTTTTATAAACTTGGATACTGTCGACAGTTAGGTTTGTCTCGTGAATATCAACATTGATTTCATCTCCTGTCAATTCTTCTTGTTCCAAAGCCCGGAAATCTAATTTACTATTTTTACTTAATGGCATTTCTGTTCGGAAACCAAATTTAGTTGGAATTTGTCTTGAAGACATTTCTGGATTTCCAACGATTTGTTGAAAAACAATTTCATTGATAATTTCTATTTTTTCCTCTTCACTAACATCATTATCATGTAATACAATATGACATTTTGGCATATATCCATTATGATGTTCGCTAAAATATGGAACTACACCCGCATATTTTACTTTATCATTTTCTTCGATAGCTGCTTCTATTTTAGCAGGAATTACTTTATATCCATCGTAACGGGTAAAAGCCCTATCTTTTCGGTCAATATGGTAAAATATCCCATCCCGATCCATCTCTACTAAATCTCTTGTTCGAATACAATCGAGACCATCTAAACCATAATGGGGAACAATGATTTTGTCATCGACGATTCCTGTTGTTACCGCTTCACTAGAAACAACTAATTCTCCTGCTAGAGTCTTTTTTCCTTCTTTAAATTGTAACGGTACCATCGCTTTTTCTACTTCCGGATCAACAATCGTATAAATTGTTCCTGGCATTGGAATTCCAATAGATCCTAATTTGTTATAATCTTTTTGGGCATAAGAACCAACTCCACAAAACTCGCTCATACCATGTCCTTTTTCGACAGAAACTTTGGCCCCATTTTCTTTTAACCATTGATTCAATCGTTCTTCATCTTCTGGTGTCATGGAATCTCCACCATAAATAATTTTTGTAATACAAGATAAATCAACACCTTTTAAATATTTGCAATCTGGTAATTTTGATAACCAAGCAGGAGTCGCTAAAATGGCATTAGGGCGATATTTTTTTATCAAATAGGCAAATTCTGTAATTTCAAATTCTGGAACTTCGATATGATTACATCCCGTTGCACAATCAGAAAGGAAATTATTATAAGCTCCAAATGGTGCAAAGAAAGGTAATACATGAAGAACTGTTGTCCCTGGTGGGAAAAAGATATCTCCCGCTTTTATTTGTTCTACTGCAGAAATAGCTTGTTCATTAGTAACGGGAATTGGTTTTGGTTTACTTCCACTTGTTCCAGATGTATGCCCAATATATTGAGTTAATTCCTTCTGATTAATTTCTTTAAAAGAAGAATTTTTACAATCCTTTACTAAATCACGATACAAAAGTACTTCTAATGGTGATGTTTTTACTGCTGCATCATATAACTCTTGCATCTTTTGCATTGATTGAACTTTATTTAATACCGCTTGATACCATTTTAATTTTTTAATATCGGTATCTTTTAACTTGTCGTTTCGAATTGCATTATAACAAACGACATCTTTTAAATAATCGATAGTTCCTGATAAATTCATCGAATCTTTAGCAGAAACTGTAACGATTTTATCGATTCCTAATTCTTTAATTTCATGTTCGATTGGTTTTAAAATTCCCAAGTAAGCTTGATCGATAGCAACTATATAATTGGCTTTTTCTTCCTTAATTAATTCTAATACTTTTTTGGCATTTGCTTTCAAATCCATACTATCTGGTCTTGGATCCGCAAAATCAGATACAGCTCCTATTTGAGCCGCTCCTAACCATAAATCTCCACTTTCAGGAATATTAGGAACTAAATACATAATTCGATCTTCTTTTTTTACCCCCAGTTCGGAAAACACACGAGAAGCTTCATCTTGTTTTTCAAACATTTGTCCATAAGTTGTTTTTTTCCCATAATAAGTTCGAGCAGTAAAATTTTCTCTCCCCTTATTTTCATTACGTATATAGGAAGTAATATTCATATTTGGTCTGACAATTTTTTTTACCTTTTCTTCATCATAAAATTTCATCCACGGTTTATCAATATGTGGATATCCTGTTTCTTTTGACATTTTTTCTCTCCTATCTTTTCTATATACTTCCCTTTCCTATTCTTTTATACTATTTTAATTATATCATAAAAGTCATAAATTGACTAATTTTATCGAAAAAAAAGAGAAATTTATATATCATAATTTCTCAATATTATATTTTGTATATATTTTCTTTTTTACCACGATACTATTTTTCTTTAAATATTCGCCTTCCAAATAATCATAAAATGTTCCTGGAGTGATAATTCCATATATTTTTAATACATCACTTCCCACGATTTTTAATATATTTTTGACAAAACTACCGCAATTATTTTTAAGGACAAAAAATACTTTATATTTTCCTTTTTTTACTTTATAAAAATCGGCCTTTGTCGCCATATACAATTGAGAAGGATAATCCGGATAGTTTTGTTTCTTTATCTTTTTTTTCTGCTTTTTATCTCTTACGATAGGAGGATCCCAAGGTTCTAAAGTTTCCTTTAAATTCTGAAGTTCCTTTTCAATATGTTTTTTTTGTTTTTCTGTCAATGTTAATCCAAATAGAAAAATTGTTTTTTCAGTATCTTTTACACAGAATTTAATATATTCTTTTAATGGTGCATAAAAGACGGTTCCTGCGCCTATACTATCATGTAAAATTCTACTTTCTTTATCATAAGCACCATACGAAATTACTTGATTTTGAAAATAAATATCGGCATGTCCAAGCATTCCTGTTCCTTTTTCTGACACATGTATTAAAATATCCAAATCAGTATTTTCGATATTTTCTTTTTCTTCGCTTTCTATCTCTCGATAATCTTGAGTGATCATTTTATTGATCTTTCGTAAAATAAATAATGGAATAAAAGCATCAATAATAGAAGGAAGAGTGATTCTTATTTTTCGAAAAGGATAATCAAATACCTCAGAAATATATTCAACTAACATACTAATTCCAAATAATAATAAATAAATTCCGACAATAATTAATAATGTTGTAACATGAATTTGTGGAGAATATAAATATAAAATTCCAATCGTCGTAAGTAATATTCCTATCATCAACTCTTTTAATCCTGAATTAACTCGGTTAATTTTTAAAAGAACAAACATCAATAAATTGATCATTCCATTGATTAAAAAATAAATGGAAAATATTCCTGTCACTAAAACGACAGATACATTCATAAAATTAAGAGCAATTAAAATTAAAATAAAATTTAAAATTGTTCTCGATAATTTACCCTCACTATTTTCCTTTTTACGAATTAAAAAAACAAAATCTTTGACACAAAATAACAATAAAATTGATAATACAATTTCAATAAAATGATAAAATAAATTTCGATTAAATAAAATAACTAATATCCCAACAATAATAAAAACAAGCGAAAATAATAATTGTTCTACATTCTTTGTCAATTTGATTTTTTTCTTTTTCATAAAATACCACTTCTTTATAATGGTATTATTATAGTAAAAAAAATAAACCAAATCAAGTTTATTTTTTTCTTCTTTATGATTCATTATTTTTACTAGAAAGATAGGTTACTTTTTCTGCGACTAATTCGATGACTTGCCTTTTTTTCTCTTCATCAAGTTCTATCACCCGATTTTGAAGTCTTCCTTTTACTCCTAATAAATCACCACGATGACAATATTCTACCGCGTTTTCAGCAATTCCTTGCCATAATACACAAGGAATAAAATCAGTTTCATATTGTCCTTCACTATTTTTATAAGTTCGGGGAACGGCCAATGTGATATTCGTAATTTTTCTACCGCTTTCTGTTTCGTAGAGTTCCGGATCTCGAACAAGTCTTCCTACAATGACTGTTTGATTTAACATAATCGCCTCCTTTCGTTTTTACTATATTAAATTTTAATTAACGGGTCAAAAAGGAAAAAGAAAATGTTTTATCAAAAAAAAGAACAGAACTTTTTATTCTGATCTTTCAATTTTTAAAATTTAAAAATATTCTTTTAATAAACGATTTAATTCTACGGCATATTCCATTGGTAATTCTTCTCGAAAACGATCGATAAATCCCAGTAAGATTAATTCTTTTGCCCTTTCTTCAGAAATTCCTCTACTCATTAAATAGAAAAGTTTTTCTCGACTGACTTTAGAGACTGTAGCTTCATGTTCCAACGTAGAAGTTTCATTGGAAACGATATTAGTAGGAACAGTATCACTTTTGGAAAGTTCATCTAAAATAATAGTATCACATTTTACTAACGCTTTAGAATGATGAGCTTGTTTTGAAATGTTTACTGTCCCTCGATAAGTGGCATTCCCACCACTAACTGCAATCGATTTACTAATAATACTACTTTGAGTATAGGGGGCAAGATGTATCATTTTTGCCCCAGCATCTTGAATTTGTCCCTCTTTGGCAACGGCAATACTAATACAATTTCCTTTTGCGTTAGCTCCTTTTAATATACAGGATGGATACTTCATATTAGTTTTAGAACCAATATTTCCATCGATCCATTCCATCAAGCCCCCTTCTTCTACTTGAGCTCTTTTTGTCACTAAATTATACACATCGCTAGACCAATTTTGAATAGTCGTATAACGACATTTCGCATTTTTTAAAACATAAATTTCAACGACCGCTGCATGAAGAGCATCACTTGTATAAGTTGGGGCTGTACATCCTTCCATATAATGTAGACTACTGCCTTCATCGACAATAATTAATGTCCTTTCAAATTGTCCCATATTTTTACTATTAATTCGAAAATAACTTTGTAAAGGCCGATCCACTACAGTATGAGGTGGCACATAAATAAAAGTTCCTCCACTCCATACACTACCATTTAAAGCGGTATACTTATTTTCATCATACTTTACTAATTTATTAAAATATTTTTGAAATAACTCAGGATATTTTTTTAAAGCAGTATCTGTATCACAAAAGATAACATTTTTTTCTTCAAGTTCTTTTATCATATTATGATAGACAACTTCACTTTCAAACTGGGCACCTACTCCATCTAAATATTTTTTTTCGGCAGAAATTAATCCAATTTGATCAAAAGTATCTTTTATTTTTTTATCTACTTTATTCCAATCATTTAATACTTCATCATTTAATTTTTTATAATAAGTAATCATATCAAAATCAATATTTAATTCTGGTCCAAATGATGGATTTGGAAGTTTTTCAAAAGTTTGATAAGCCTGCATTCGAAAATCTCTCATCCATTTTGGTTCGTGTTTTAATTTTGAAATTTCTTTTACTTTATCAAGATCAATTTTTTGAATTGTTTTCATATTATCACCATATTACTATTATATAAAAAGAAAAAAATGATTATTTTTTTTCTTGGCTTTGACAATGTTTTCTCTTTTTCATAAAGGTATCATAAGAAATTACTTTTTTCTTCGACTTTTCTTTATCAATATAAAGAACCGTATCTTTTATTTTATCTTCTAATAATTCTTGATCTTCTTCTAATATAGTTAAAGAAGGATAGATTCCAATCTCATTTAAAAAACCTTCTTCTAAACAAGCATAACAAACATCTGATACGATATCATTACAAATATTTCCTTCAAAATCAAAATGTAAAATAGGATATATTTCTTTTGTTTTAATATCAATAAATTTATCTTCATATTGAATGCCTATAATAGAATGACATTTTTTATTTAAATAATATTGTTTTTTTCCTCCAATAACGGCAATTCCTTGAAAAGTTAAAATATATCCTAAACTAGCTTTTATTTTCTCCATTTTCTTCCACTTCCCGAATTATTTTTTCAAGACCCCACCAAGGAAGTAAGGCACACTTCTTACGACTAGGTTGTCTTCCAATATCATCATAGACAACCGCTTCTTCTAAGATTTCTTTATCATATTCTTTTTCTTCTAACATGTTACTAAAATTTATTATTTTCTTTTTGGCTTCAGTAAGTGTTTTCCCTTTGACTAAATCAGTCATAATAGACGCAGATGATGTACAAATAGCACAAGCTTCCCCATCAAAACGAATATCCTTTATTTTTCCATCTTCTACCTTTGCCATTAAATCGATTTCGTCGATACAGCTTTCGTTATTCGTATTTGATTTAATATAACTATCATCTTCGATAAGTCCCCGATTTCTAGGCTCTTGATAATGGTCTAATATAAGCGATCTTTTTATATTTTGATCCATGCTATCACCATTTCCATTGTATCAGTTTCTACCTTAAAATTCAATCTTTTCTATTTAAAAAAGAAACAAATTATCTTTTTTAAAAAACGAAAAAGCACGATTCGTGCTTATCTTGCTTCTACAATTAATTTAATTGCAGTTCTCTCCTCTCCATCGATTACAATATCTGTAAAAGCTGGAATACAAGTTAAATTCTTTCCACTCGGAGCTACAAATCCTCTTGCGATAGCAACTGCTTTTATCGCCTGATTTAAAGCTCCTGCCCCAATGGCTTGAATCTCTACTTCATTTTTTTCTCGAAATAAATTTGCCAATGCTCCTGCTACTGAATTAGGATTGGACTTCGATGAAACTTTAAGTGTTTCCATAAATATTAATTCCTCCCTTTCTCCACTAAAAGTATATGAAAGGAAATTTCTATTTATGAAAAAAGAAGCTTAAGCTTCTTCAATTATCCATAAGTTCATCAATCATCGTATAGTCTTCATTTATTAAATTTACTAAGTTAGCTACATTAAATTTAGCAAAACTTTTTAATAATTTTTCATTATCTTTAAGAAAAAGATGACTTCGGTTTATTAATAAATCTTCTATTTTTAAAATACCAAAAGATTTTAAAAGTTCAATATTTTTTTTGACAAGTTCATGGTTACAAGCAAAACTCATCATAACATCATAACCATTTTGATGATACATCTTTTCTAATGTATCTTGATTAATCTCAGTTAATACGATATCTTCTATCATAACTTCACCTTCTCGCCAAATTTAATCTCACGAATACATTGCTTAATTGTACTCAATTCTTCCATATTTAGCATACTATGTTTGGTAATAACATAGATTAATAATTCTTTAGAAGACGTAATTTTAGAATTCATCATCAAAGTTTGATAATATCTAAGTACTTTTAATCTAGAAATAATTATGCCATTAAAATTATAAACAAGATCATTATTTGGATCTTTATATAGCTTATCTAATTGATCAATAACAGAATCACTTGTCGCTATTTCTGAGATATTATCATTATCACTATTAGCGATAATTTGATCATAAATTTCTTTTGATTCTACATAAGGTTCTACTGCCTGATATTTATCGAATGTATCACTTGGCATATCTCCAAATTGTTCAGAAGTAGGATTATAAAATTCTGCTCTTAAACATATTCCATTTCTTTTTGTTCCATTGAATAATCTAAATATCTTACTATCATCTAATCCCTTACTTCTCGCTAATTTAATGCGATATACATTAATATCACTAGCAAAACGTGATAAATTTTTATAAAAATATTGATAACATCCATTTTCGATAGCGATATCTGCCTGTTTTAATAAATTTCCTCTTCCTAACATACTAAATCCATGTTTTGTTTTTCCTTCTTCATCTTTTAATGAAAATCCATACATTTGTAAATATTTTTGATTTTTACGAATCGTTTTATTATTAAGTATAAAGAAAGTTGGGCAATCTTCAAAAACTTGAAATACAGAATATCCATTTTCTTCCAAAAATTTAATATTATTAATGCAATTATCCCATCCTCCATAAAAGGTTCTTTCACTAGATGATGGTGATTTTTTTCCTTTATTTTTTCTTTCTTTAATTTGAGGAAATAAAACAGTCGGTTGTTTTCGTACTAAAGTTGTCAAATCAATTCCTGTTTTATTAGCAGACTCAATCAATTGAAATAATTGTTCTTTTTTGGTAAACAATAATATTCTTGTCAATATTTCAAACATCGAAAAGACAAAATCCAAATGATGGTCTTTCAATATTTGCAATTTTTCTCTCATTTGCTCGTAATTACCATACTTTAATAATTTATTTTGTAGTTGTGCCAATTTATTTTTCTTTTGAGTTTTTGCCCTTTCTGACATTGTTGCTGTATCTTCAATTTCCCATCGAATAGCAAATTCTGTAAATAAATCTTGAAGAAGAGAAAGAGGAAGGTTCGTTTCTTCTAAAGAATCTTCACTAATGATATTTTCTTCGGAAGAAGTAAATGAAATATTATATTTTGCCGCAATAGAGGCATTTATTTGATTGATGCCTTTTAATATATTTATTTTTTCTTCAAAAGAAAGTTTTGATTTTTCTAAAATGCCTGCTATTAAATCAATCTCAGTAATCAAATTAAAATCATTCTTATCAAGTTTGTTTAATAACACTTTATATTCGTTCACTTTTTTTTCTAGTTCCAAAACATCAACTTCAGAAAATGATGATATTCTTTTTTCAATTTTACTATGAATATTTTCTATAATAGTTACTTGTTCTGTTCCAAAACCTAATATTTCTTTAATTTGTTTTATTTCATCAGGCATTCGAATAAGACTTTTAATAAATTCTTCTTCATTTTCAGTTAATTGATTGGGTTTTTTTAAATTTTTTATTATTTTATCAAAATCTTTTTTTGACATAGATAAAATATGCTTGCTATTAAATAAATTAGAACTTTCTTTCAGAGAGGCAATCACATGACTTTCATTCATCAGTTTATTCGCTCTAACAATCGCTTTTTCAATTTCTAAGCGTAATTTTACAATTGATTCATTCATGTTTTCCCTCCTTTACTTCTTCTTGTTTTTTTTCTGTCGTTTCAATAAAATGTCCCAGTTTTAGATATTGTCGATTTAAGTATTCTTGTACTTGTTGTCCTTTTTTCCCTTTCTCATCTTCTGATAAAGAAGACCAATCTGTATTTAACAATTCTATTACTTTATCAATTTCTTGAGTATTATCTTTACATATTTTTAAAGCATCATAATTAATATCTGATTTTGTCTTAGAAGCATAACCATATCCGACAGAATAAATATAAATAACATTAGGGTTTTCCCCTTTAAAAAAAGGAGATAAATTAGCAGGAAATAAACTGTAAAAAATACGAACATTTCCTTCTTGAATTCGGCGAACATGATATTTTTCTAAAAATTCAGAAGAATAATTATCTGACATTTTGGCAAGATGATTACTTGTAGTAGTAAAATTATCACAAGCGACAAACTGTAATTTATTTAAAATTCGCGTATAGGTAGATGCATCAAAACGATTATCATTTTCAATATCTTTTTCCATCACAGAGATTTCCTCTCCATTATCATCGACAAACACAAAAATATTTTTTAATGGTCTTAACGTATCATAAAAAGTTTTACCGCGATAAATTAACTCTTCTTCTCCATCTAAAGTCATACTCATCTGATATGATTGTTCAAAATTTTTGTAGGCTTTTACTATATTTTCTTTTTCAGATTCTAAAATTTCTTGATATTCTTCATTAGGTTCTTCTGTAAATTCTTTCAACCATTCTTTATATTCATTAATTAATTGTTCTAATTTTTCTACTGTAACATTTAATCCTTTGGTATAATATATTTTTGATCTATTTTCTTTTAATTCTTTTGCTTGTTCATAAAAAAGACTTATTTGTTCCATCGTTTCTTTATAACTTTTATTTTGTTCTTCTATCACTTGCCGACGATGTTCTACTTGTTCTTTTTCGATTGTCCATTTTATATTTTCATACTCTTTTATAATATCAGATAATAATGAAAATATTTCTAAATTTAAACTTTTATCTTTTAATCCCTTTTCAATAAAAGGTAAAAGTTGTGTCTTTAAATCTACTGAAATCAATAATAAATCTTGTTCATTATCTAATAGAGAATAATAAATTTGTTTTCTTTGTTTCCAAGGAAGATCTATTTTAATAGCGGAAAGAGTTACTTCGACAGAAGAAGGAACTTCACTTACTTGTTCAGCTATTTCTTTTGCTCGATTATAAATTTCTAAATGTTCTCCCTGTAACTCCATTGGGGTCTCTAACTTAACAGAATCTACTTTTTCTAATCGATTAGAAGCTTTTTTCTTTTCTGCATCTTTCTTTTTACGAGCAGCTAATTCTTCTTTTAGTCGACGTTTTTTCTGCTCAATCATCGCTTGATTAATCTTTTCGTCCATCAATTGAACATTTCTATTAGTAATATCTAATAAAATGGTTAATAATTTCTTTTGATCTATATTATCTACCGTTTTTAAAAAAGAACAAAATACTTCCAATTCTTCAGGGGAAACAATTTCAGACCTTCTGTATTTTGTTAATACAGTATTACTCGTTTCCAATTCTATCTTTTGTTCATTGATAATTCTTTTTTTAAATCCGATGTTTCTTATCTGATACATTAATTTTGTGTAATAACGGCTTAATTCATCCATTAATGTTTTTACAATAGTCGAACAACGCTGAATATCATAATCAAAATTTCCATTCACATTATTTTTTTGACAATATTCTAAAAACAGTGCTATTTTTTTATATTCTTCTACACTTTTTAAATTAGGAAGATGAAGAGAAGAAAGAACAGGTTCTAATAACGAAAAATCCAATTTTCCTTTTTCTTGATAAAAATTTGTTAATTGATAAATATTATTTGATATGCCATTAGCATCATTGAATTCCAATTGACTCAATTGAATTTGTAATTGTTCTAATTGATTAGCAATTTCCTTTTCTAATTTTGATATTTCATTCATCATTTAAATGTTCACTCCTTAATTCTTTTATTTTTTATACCTTTTTATCTTGAAAAAGTTTTTTCCATTTCAATGCCTAAATGTTCCTTTAAACAATTTTCAACATTAAAAGGAAAAGATAGGGGAAGGGATAATAAAGACTCTAATTCAGTTACCAAATTAATAACATTTTGCATCCCTGCTTTATCTTCTATATCAATATTAGCTAAGCAATCATCTAACATCAAAGATTTATTTTTAACAAAATATAAAACATCTAAATTACTATAATCCTTTTGATTAAGTACCTTATTCATCTTTTGACTAATCTTTTTTACAGCATTTCGTAATTGAATTAAAGAAAATTCATCACTTTCTGGTTTCCTTTCTTGATTATTTTCATATTCAGAGTATAATCGAATCAATAAAATAGTCTCTGACATATCATCAATATTATTTAATTTTTCTTTGACTTTTCTTTCTAAATCTTCCATAAAATCACCTCTACATTATTTAGTATTATTATATCATTACTTCTACTTTTATTCAACGAAAAAAGAAGCTTAAGCTTCTTCTTTTTCTAATTTTTCTAATACTTCTTTTGTTACATCGATCGCTTTTTTGCGAATATTATCAGCTACTTGTTCTAATACTGGAGTTCCTTTTTCAATCGCATAATCAACTAAATCTTGAGCGGAAGCTTCTATTTCTTTTGCTTTTTTCTTTGCGACTTTTAATACCGTTTCCTTATCTAAATTATCTAATTCTTTTTTTATACGTTCGATTCTCTTTTCAATTTCTTCTTTTACTTCTTCTTTATCAATTTTTTGAGCTTTTTCTAGTAGTTCATCAATTTTTTGTTTTAATTCTTTTCTTGTATCGCTTCCCTTTTTAGGAGCAAATAGCATTCCTAATCCCGCTCCTATTGTTAATCCTGCAAATAACTTTCCTAATCCTTTTTTCTTTGACATAATTATTCCTCCTTCTTTTTTCTTTTGTCTAAAAAGTTTTGGATAATTCCAACAATACAATCTACTATTTTACTATTAACGCTTGAAACGACATTGCTTGTTTGATAAACGATATCAAATAAACCATCTAATTTTTTGGCTTTTCCATTGACATCATCGATTACATTATCTACTTTTTTTAACGTTTCAATCACTTTTAATACAGCGATAATTGATACGATTAATAATATGAGAATTAATACTGCAAATATGCTAAAAACAACGATATATAGTCCATTTCCATCTGTCATTATTCATCCCTCTTTTCATACATTGAATCAATTAAGCTGAATAAATCCCCCTCATCTACTGCTTCTTCTTTTTGTTCGTCACTTTTTTCTTCTGGTGCTGACTCTGTTGTCTGTTCTTTTTCTTCTTTTACCACTTCTTCGATAATATTTGGCTCTTCTTCTACATTAGGTTGAAAAATTTCTGCTTCATTTTGAATCGTATGAATATAATCATTTAATTCTTCAATTTTTTTCTTTTGTTTTTCTAACTCTTCTTCTAAGGAAGCATTTACTTCTTTTGTTGCTTCTTCCACCGTTACTACCTTTTCCTTATCAAAAGTAATATCTTGCATTAATAAATCGTTATTATTAGATGTAGTATCTGTATTTTCAATTTCTTCAAAAATATCAATTCCTGGTTCTACCGGCTTAGGTTGTTCTTTCGCAATCGTCTTTGTCAATAAAGAGTTTTCTAAATCATCTTCTAAAGTTCCATAAGCTTTATTTCGAATATCATCAATCGTAATTTTATCTTCGATATGAATTCTTTTTGTTGTCTTTTCTGATTTTATTTTAATATCATCTTTATTATAATTTTTATCTAATACTCCATAAACTGGAGATATTACAGGAGATACCCGAAAACGTTTTTTTGGTTCTACTGGAGCTGGATTGGTTCCTTGATATGCCCTTTCTATTTTCGCAACACTTGGTTCTTTTGATAGTTCTTTCGCTTTTGGTAAATCTTCAAAATCCTTATCGTCAAAATATACAGGAAACTTAAATTTTTCCTCTTTATTTAAAGCAGAACTTTCAGATATTTGCGGAGCTTCTTCCTTTTTTACTTCGATTTCTTCTCTTACTCGAGGGATTTCCATTTTAGGTTGTTCTACTTTTGGTTGAGCAATCTCTACCTTTTTTACTTCTTTTCGAATAGGTACTTCTTCTTCAATTTCTTCAGTAAATAAATTTTTTACCTTATCTAATAATTTCATTTTCTCACCTCTATTGTTATTCCATACTTTTTAAAAAGGTATCACTTTGTTGTTCTTTCTTTTGAGTAAATACATCATATTTTTCTTCTTTGTTTGTAAAATAATCTTCGTTCAACATTAATTTGATGATATTATCGTTAAATTTTACAGTCGACAAAATATAGGAAGCTTCTAGTACCGCTTTTTCAATATATTCTTTATCTACAAGTGCTTCTATTTTAGCATAATTATATACGAATTTTATCGAATATTGATCCTTTACTTTATTTATTTCTAAATATCCTTCTTTATCTCCTGTTATTTTTTTCGAATAATAACAATCTTTTTTTTCTGTATAATTTATTTTTGTTTTATAAAAATAACTAACTGCATCGATATATAAATAATAATAATATCCATTTGAATATAACTTATCATTTAAATCGTTGGTATCTAAGTAAGCTACACTCCTTGGAACATAGTACTTATATCCTTTCCCGACCCGATTATATAGAGTGTTTTCTTTTGAAAGAACGACACTGATTATATTGTCGATACTTTTGGTATCTATTCTAACGATAGTACACCCTGTCGTTAGGAAAACGAGCAACAATAAGACAGTCAATTTTTTCATAAACCACCACTCTCATTTATGATTATATCAAAAAAAACTTATTTTACAAAGTTTTTTTCATTATTTTCATTCTTATTTGTCTATTAAATGTCTACTTTTTTTCTACATCGACAAAATAAATAGGATATCCTAAATCATGAAACTTTTTTTCATATTCGGTGGGAATGTTATCTTCTATTTCATCTTGATATAAATCGAGAGTAATATTTTTGATTTTATATTCATAATCTACAAAACTTTTTAAAGAAAATTCAAATAATTTTCGATTATCCGTTTTCATAATAATATGTTTTTCCTGTTTAAAAATAGTTTCATACTTTTCTAAATAAAAAGAACTGCTTAACCTTCTCTTTTGATGCCTTGCTTTAGGCCAAGGATCAGAAAAATTTAAATAAATTAAATCGACTTCATGATGAAAAATTTCATCAATATTAGTAGCATCCATACGAATAAATTTTAAGTTTGTAATATTTTCATCCCCTATTTTTTGAATAGCTCGAACTAAAACACTATCATATTTTTCAATACCAATAAAATTGATATGAGGATTTCTTTTCGCATTTTCGATAATAAAATTTCCTTTTCCTGTTCCTATTTCTATATACAATTTTTTATTTTCATTCTGAAACAATTTTGAAAATTGATTTTTATCATTTTGATAATCGTGAATAATATAATCACTTTGATTCAATATATGTTCTGAACCAGTTACATGTCTTAATCTCATAATATAACTCCTTTTTTATATAAGTATATCATAAAAAAGAAAAGATTTCTCTTTTCTTATGCGGTTCTTTTAAAGAAATAAACGGTGATATAAGGTTGTAAATTATTATGAGCCGTGTCTCCTCCCGTACTAAGAGTAGTCGATGAATTGATAGAAACTGTATGAGTATGACTTCCTCCATTTTCCGAAGTTCCACTGACAGTATGGGTATGCTCTCCTGCTTCTGATATCCCCCAGGTTCCAAGATTATAATTATTTCTTCCTGCATCTAATCCTAAGGCTGTTGCTGTATAAGTAGTAGAAACTCTTCCTAAAGCTTGAGGAGACATCGTTAAAGTCATCTCATGAGAATGTTTTCCGTTAGAACTTGTCTCTCCACTTATATCATGAGTATGACTCCCTCCACT
>CANQYN010000007.1 GCA_947628105.1 uncultured Bacilli bacterium | reverse complement strand
CCTTAATTAGTTGTGGTTGTGGAAAAGATATCAAATTAAAAGATGGGGAAGAAGTAATCGCTTCATTAAAAGGAAAAGATTTTACGGCTGAAGAATTATTCGATAATTTAAAAGCAAAATATGGTTCTACTGTACTTACTGAATTAGTTGATAACTATATTATCGATTCTGAAATTGAAGATGATTCTAAATATGAAGAAGCTGCCAAAGCAGAAATCGATTCTATGAAATCTTATTACAAACAACAAGGTCAAGATTGGAAACAAATTTTATCTTATTATGGATATGAAAACGATGATGCTATTATAAAAGCTTATATTAATAATTCTAAAAAGACAGATATAGTTAAAAATTTTTTAAAGAAAAAAGTAACAAAGAAAGAAAAAGAAAAATACTATAAAGAAGAAATTTATGGAACATATAAAACAAAACATATCTTAATTAAACCAGATGTAGATGATAGTGCTTCTGATAAAGAGAAAGAAAAAGCTCAAAAAGAAGCAAAGAAAGAAGCAGAAAAAGTTATTCAAAAATTAAATGATGGGGAAAAATGGGAAGATATGGTAAAACAATACTCTGATGATGAAAATACGAAAGATAAAAATGGAGAATTAGATGCTTTTACCAAAGGAGAATATGTTGATGAATTTTTTGAAGCAACAAAGGCATTAAAAGATGGGGAATATACTAAAAAACCAGTAGAATCTACTTATGGATATCATATTATATATCGTATTAGTGCAACAAAAAAACCTAGTATGAAAGAAGCAGAAGAAGATATTTTAGAAGGAATTGTTACTAATAAACTTTCTAATGATGATAATTTATCTACCTTAACTTGGATTGATATTCGTAAAAGTTACGGTCTAGACATTGCTGATAGCAAAGTAAAAAAAGCTTATGAAGAATCTGTTAAAGCTCAAAAAAATCAATCAAATAAAGACGAGAATTAATTCTCGTCTTTTATAATTTCATCAATTTCTTCTTTTGAATAACCTTTTTGATACAGTTTTTGAATAATACGATAACTATTTTCTTCTTTTGGGTATTTTTTCTCAAGTGCTTTTTTTATTTTATTATATTCTTTTAAAATAGCAGTATTATTAGCGACATAATACTTGTCAAAATAATAATTAATTTTTTCTACTTCATACCCTAAATCAGAAAAATAATAAAATAATTTTTGTCGCAACATAGTTTTTGAATATTTTGTATTTTGAAAAATCTTTTTTTTCATCAATTTTTCTAGTTTTAAATCAATTTCTTTCTCATCGTATTTCAAAAATTCTTGTTCGATAAGTTCTTTAGGAATATTATGTTTTGCTAGCTCCTTTTTTATTTTTAATGGACCATCGTTGGAAAGATGAAGTCGATCATAACAGAAGGCAGAGGTGAATATTTTATCATTGATAAATCCATTTTGTTTTAATTTTTTAATAATATCTTCTCTATCTTCTGATACTAATTTGATGATATAATCTCTTACCTCTTTTTCGCTACGAATTTTTCGAGCGATTAATTTAATACACTGATAATATAAGTCATAATTCTGAGTATCATTTTCTAACTTATTTAACTGTTCTTCTGCTAATTTCTTTTGATATAACAATTTATTTTTTAAAATGACATCATCATAAGTAATGATTTTTTCATGATTATCTAATTCAATTTTATATTTGCCATTTTTCATCTTTTGAATTTTTTCTATTTTCATGTTATCACCATAAAAATATTATAACAAACAATTGTTTGTTTTTCAAGAAAAGAAAAAATACATTTATTTTAAATGTATTAAATGATTTGTCACTTCTTCTAACGCTCTTCCAATATTCTTTTTAGAAACATATTCAGATTCTTTTTCTTGATAATTTCCTTTTTCATGCATTTCTTTAGAACGCTTAGCGACAATATTAACAAGTAAATATTTAGATCCTACTTGATTTAATAATATATCGATTGATGGATATATCATTTTTTCACTCCCCTTTATATTATTATCATATAATATCCATTTGAAAACTTCAACCATTCTACTTTTATTTGACAATATTTGACAACTTATTCTATGACATCTAAAATCATTTTTGGTCGATTAACAAAATCTTTTTTAATATCAAAACAATCTAATAATTGATTAATTTCAATATTGTTATCAGCGACAAATATTTTTAATAATTCTTCATCTTCTAAGACAAAGTCTCCAATCTTTTTCGTAATTATCATCCCTACTCCAAAGTTGATAGAATCTCCTTCTTTTTCTCTTCCCGCTCCCATCATTTTAGCAATATTCCCTAATTTCATCGCATCAATTTCATTGATAATACCACTTTGATTACTTTTTACAGAAATTACTTTATCAGAAATGGCAATATGATTTAAATCTCCTTTTTGAGCATGAACAAATTCTTCAAATTTTTGATAAGCCTTTCCATTTTGAATATTTTTTTCTAATTCTTCTTTTGCTTGTTCAAAAGAAATATTTTTGGCATGACTAACTAGAATTCCCCCCAACGTATAAACTACCTCCATTAAATCTTTACTTCCATGTCCTTTTAAAGCTTCTATACTTTCTAACACTTCAAGTCCATTTCCAATCGTATTTCCAAGAGGTTGTTCCATACAACTTAATACACATATTACTTTTTTATGATAACTTTTTCCAATTTTTATCATTAAATTAGCTAATCGTTTGGCGTCTTTTTCCTTTTTAATTAACGCATCATTTCCCACTTTTAAATCAATAACGATCACATCCGAACCGGTGGCAATTTTTTTACTCATAACGCTAGAAGCAATTAAAGGAACGGATTCTACGGTTGCAGTAACATCTCGTAGAGCATACATTTTTTTATCTGCAGGTACCAATTCTTCATTACTGCTAATAATAGCAACCCCTATTTTGTTTACTTGATCGACAAATTCTTTTTTACTTAAATTCACTCGATATCCCTTTATAGATTCTAATTTATCGATAGTTCCTCCCGTATATCCAAGTCCTCTTCCACTCATTTTTGCCATTTTTAATCCAACAGAAGCTACTAAAGGAGCTAAAATTAATGTTACTTTATCTCCTATTCCTCCAGTAGAATGTTTATCGACAACGATTCCATCGATGGCAAGATCTAGAATCTTTCCATTATCTAACATTGCTTTGGTAAGAGCAATTGTTTCTTTTTCTGTCATATCATTGATTACAATAGCCATTAATAAAGCACTCATCTGATATTCGGGCATTTTATTTGCACAATATTGATCGATAACAAAATGAATTTCTTCTTCTGTTAATTCTTGCTTATTTTTTTTCTTTTCAATAATATTAATGATATTCATGACTATCACCTATTTTCATCATAACAAATCAAATATTTTTTTTCAATAAAAAGCAAGCAGCTTTACACTTGCTTGCAATAGATAAATAAAAATCGTTCTCTTCCCTGCATATCATGTTCTATTTTTACATCTACTTGTTTTAAATATCGATGAGCTATTTCTTTAATTTTATCACCTTGTCCATCGCCAATTTCAAAAGCGATTAAAAATTTTTCTTTTAAATTATTTTTTATCTCAGATAAAATTTTTTCATAATGAAATAATCCTTTATTTGGGGCAAAAAGAGCTAGATGGGGTTCATAATCATATACTCTGGGATCAATTTTTTCTGATTTATCCAAATAAGGAGGATTACTAATAATAAGATTAAATTTTTTTGAAATTCCCGTTAACATATCATTTTGAAAAAAAGTAATCGCAACGTTATTTTTTTTTGCATTTTTTTCAGCTACCAAAAGAGCTTCTTTGGAAATATCGACAGCCCACATAGTACAATCTAATTCTTTTTTTAACGTAATTGCAATACATCCACTACCTGTTCCTAAATCGATAACGTCGATTTTATGAGAAAATATTTTTTTGCTATAATTAATTGTCTTTTCGACTAATTCTTCTGTTTCAAAACGGGGAATTAAAACGTCTTTATTTACCTCAATTTCATTCCCATAAAAATTTACGTTTCCTACAATATATTGAACGGGAACGCCTTCTTTTAATTTCTTTTTTCCTTTTTCTAAATCGTGTTTTAAATATTTTTCTAAATATCTTTCTTCTAGCATGTTATTCTCCTTTTAATTTACGGGATTGATCTTCCGCAATTAAAGCGTCGATTATTTCTTTTAAATCTCCTTCCATAACTCGATCTAATTGTTTTAACGTAAATCCAATTCGATGATCAGTAACTCGATTTTGTGGATAATTATATGTCCTTATTTTTTCTGAACGATCTCCTGTTCCAATTTTACTTTTTCTTACCTGTCCCATTTCTTCTTCTCTTTCTCTTGATTTTAAATCATATAATCTCGTCTTTAATATTTTAAATGCTTTCTCTTTATTTTTGATTTGCGAACGTTCTGTTTGAGAATATACAACTAAACCTGTCGGAATATGGGTTAATCGAACGGCACTATCGGTAGTATTAACTCCTTGTCCCCCACATCCACTACTTCGAGTAATATCGATTCGAACTTCGTTCATATCTAATTCAAAATCCATCTCTTCTGCTTCTGGCATAGCAAGAACAGTGGCGGTAGAAGTATGAACTCTACCTTGAGTTTCAGTAACCGGAACTCTTTGTACTCGATGAGCACCACTTTCATACTTTAATTGAGAATATACTTTATCTCCTTTTATCATAAAACTGACTAAACTATATCCCCCTGCTTCCGATTTTTCTTCTTCTAATAATTCTACCGACCATCCCATTTTTTCGGCATATTTAGTATACATTCGATATAAATCTCCGGCAAAAATATTAGCTTCATCTCCTCCTGCAGCCCCTCGTATTTCGATAATGACATTTTTTCCATCATCAGGATCTTGTGGCAATAATAAAATTTCGATCTTTTTTTCCATTTCTTCCTTTTTCTCTTTTAATACTTCTAATTCTTCTTTTGCCATTTCTCCCAATTCACTATCTTTTATTAAAAGTTCCGCATCTTCTATTCCCGATAATATTTTTTTATATTCTTGATAAGCATCATAAGCATCTTTTAAACTAGCTTGTTCTTTGGAAAGCTCTAATGTTTTTTTGACATTAGAAAGTGTTTCCGGTGCTATTAGCTCATTGGTCAATTCATTATAACGTTCTTCGATAGCAGTTAATCTTTCTATCATAGTATCCGCCTCTTTCATTCGTATTTGATTATACTATATTCAAAAGAAATAAGCAACTAGCTTATTTCTTTTACAACGATATTAACAAGTTTTTTAGGAATCGTAATAATCTTTACAATTTCCTTTTCTTTTATATGAATTTTTACATTATCAATTTGTTGGGCTAACTGTTCCATCTCTTCTTTTGAAGTATTTGTATCGATTGTGATTTTACCACGTACTTTCCCATTGACTTGAACTACCATTTCAAAAGTTTCATCAATCGTTTTGCTCTCTTCATATTTTGGCCAACTACTTTCACATATTGGCTTATTTCCTAAGATTTCATTCAATTCCTCTGTCACATGAGGAGCAAAAGGATTAAATAATTTTAATAGTACTTCATAATCTTTTTTCGTAATAGCATCGACAGAATTATATTTATTAACTAATGTCATTAAACTAGCAATCGCTGTATTAAATTTCATAGTTTCGATATCATCACTAACTTTTTTGATTGTCTTATGAATTAACGATTCTAAATTCTTACTATACTCATCAGAAGAAATTACCTTTTCTTTTAAATGATAAACTTTATCAATAAACCGAGAAATTCCCTTGATAGAAGATTCGTTCCATGGAGCTTCAAGACCATAATCCCCCATAAATAAAATATAAGTTCTTAATGTATCCGCCCCATACATTTCTACTATATCGTTAGGATCGATAACATTTCCTTTTGACTTACTCATTTTTTCTCCATCCGGTCCTAAAATTAATCCTTGAGCAGTTCTTTTTTGATAAGGTTCATCCGTTGGAACTAATCCTAAATCATACAAGAAATGATACCAAAAGCGAGAGTATATAACGTGACGAGTAACGTGCTCCATTCCTCCATTATACCAATCAACATTCATCCAATATTTTAATTTTTCATAAGAAGCAAATTCTTTTTCATTATGAGGATCGATATATCGTAAGAAATACCAAGAAGAACCTGCCCATTGTGGCATCGTATCGGTTTCTCTTTTTGCATCTTTTCCACATTTTGGACATTTACAATTTACAAATGACTCTATTTTCGCAAGAGGACTTTCTCCATCAGTTCCCACCTCAAAATTTTCAATATCAGGCAATTCTAATGGTAATTCCTCATAAGGGACAGCTACATCCCCACAATATTGACAATGAACAATAGGAATTGGTTCTCCCCAATAACGTTGTCGATTAAAAGCCCAATCTTTCATTTTATATTGTGTTCCTTGATGTCCAATTTTATTTTCTTCTAAATATTCTAACATTTTTTTAATAGATGTTTTTTTATCTTTTAATCCATTTAAAAAACCAGAGTTAATCATTTCTCCATCTCCTGTATAGGCAGCAGTAGAGATATCTCCTCCTTTTATAACAGGAAGGATTGGAATATTAAATTTTTTAGCAAATTCATAATCTCTATCATCATGAGCAGGAACTGCCATAATAGCACCAGTTCCATATCCCATCATTACATAATCAGAAATATAGATGGGAATTTCTTCTTGATTTACGGGATTAATAGCAGTAAAACCATCAATTTTTACTCCGGTTTTATCTTTTACTAATTGCGTCCTTTCAAATTCACTTTTATGACTCGCCATTTCTTGATATTGATGTATTTCATCGATGTTTCTAATTTTATCTTGGTATTGACGAATCAAAGGATGTTCAGGAGCGATTACCATGAAGGTAACTCCAAACAAAGTATCACATCTAGTTGTATATATTGTTAATGTCTCGCCAATTTCTTTTATCGTAAAATCGACAAAAGCTCCCGTTGATTTTCCAATCCAATTTTCTTGTTGTAATTTAATATTTGGTAAATAATCTACTTTCTTTAATCCTTCTAGTAATTTATCCGCATAAGCAGTTATTCTTAAATACCAAACATCTTTTTCTTTTTGAACAATTTCACTATGACAAATATCACATTTTCCTCCTTGCGAATCTTCATTAGATAATACTACTCGACAAGAAGGACAATAATTAACAAGAGTTTTATCTCTAAATACTAATCCGTGTTCGAACATTTTTAAAAAAATCCATTGTGTCCATTTATAATATTCTGGTTTTGTCGTATCGATTACTCTATCCCAATCGAAAGAAAAACCTACTTTTTTAAGTTGTCCAGCAAAAGTTTCAATATTTCTATCTGTCAATACTCGTGGATGAATATTTTGTTTGATCGCTGAATTTTCTGTTGGTAAACCAAAAGCATCATATCCGATAGGAAATAAAACATTATATCCTTCCATTCGTCTTTTTCTTGAAACTACTTCAAGACCCGCATAAGCTTTAATATGTCCTAAATGCATCCCTACTCCAGATGGATAAGGAAATTCTACTAAAGCATAAAATTTCTTTTTATCACTATTATCTTCTGCTTTAAAACTTTTATGATCTTCCCAATATTTTTGCCACTTTGCTTCTATTCTCTTTACATCCATTTTACTTTTCCCTCTTTCCATAGAATGATCCAATCAAATGATAGATGCCTACTGTAAGTATTATCATAGTAACTATTCCTATCAAAAGCATCAAAATTGTATTTTCAAACTGACTCATCACAAATACTGTGGTAGCCAAAATAAATGAATTACCAATACACACCATATGAGCGAGCACTTTAAAATTAATCTTTTTTAAATCAATATTATATCTTTTTTCTAATAAGATAACATATGAACTTTTTTTAAAATTTTCTAATTGTTTTTTTCGTAATAAAACAAATACTAAATAAATCAAATAAATAACTATAAAAATAGTTACATACATAATATAATCTACCATTTTTCTCCTCCAAAAAAAGTATTATGTTAAGGACGAGTTACCCCGCGTTACCACCTTAATTCATAATACTATTATGCTCTTAATTCGTTAACGCCGATATACGAAAATTTAGCTAAAAAGCAAGTTCAAATAATTTTGTTTAAAGTTTTCACCATCCACTTTTTCTCTAAAAAATCAAAATTACCCTACTACTCTTTCATCATCGCTTTTCACTTATGAATATTATTATAATATAATTTTTATTTTATTTCAACCAAAAAAGAAGCAAAGCTTCTATTTTTTTCGGCGTGGTCCATCTAAATATTCTACTAGTTTTAAGAATAGCGATACGAATTTTCTTTCCAAGCCTTTGGAAGATAATTTTCGAATTTCAATACGTTTTTTATCAGTTGGTAAATTCCCAAATAAAATGGAATCGATTTTTTCTTTTAAGGCAGTCGTAATTTGTAAATCCGAAATGATAGAAACATAATCTTGTCGCAATAATTGTTCGGCAGGTATTTCAATATCGCTTCCTTTACAGTTAATAGAAAGTTGTCCATTCGTTGGAACACTATCGATTTCAATAATGAATCGATTTTTATTAAATGATTTTCTAAACGGAATTTGTTTATCATTAAAATAAACAATAACTTCATTAGACTCATTGGTATTTCGAAAACAAATTCGATAATTTCTACGATCAGGAATTACATTTGGTTTCCCTTCGATAGATCGAATAATAACAGTATGATTATTAGGCATATAGTTATAATCAATCGAAGTTCTCATAAATTCTCCTGATTTATATTTTTCTGTCTCTCCATCATCTTCATATAATTCATATGAATTACTTTGACCTGGGAAAATTTGAATTTCCATATTTTTTGGAGGTTTTACTTCATTTAAATTAAATTCACGAGCCGCATTTACTAAAGGAATAATAGCTCCCGCAGATACAAAAACAGGATAATCTTCATCTTTAAAGAAAGAAATATAACTATTTTTTCCCATATATTTACGCCCTGTCACATAATCATACCAAACCCCTTCTGGTAAATAAAATTTATGAATTACTCGGTTCATAACATAGTCTTTTGTTGTCGTAATAGGAGCGATAAAGAAATTACTTCCTAAATAATATTCTCTTTTGTAATATTCATCATCATAAAATTCTGGATAACGATAATAAAGAGGAATAATCAAAGGCTTACCATATTTATGATATTTATAAGCTTCCGAATATAAATACGGAATTAATTGATGACGTAATTTCAAATATCGTTTCGCTATTTCATATGTTTTATAATTCCATTCCCATGGCTCTCTTCGATAATATTTTCCAGCATGTGAGCCAAATTTTACAATAGGAGAAAAGACAGCGAATTGTACAAAACGAGTATATAATTCATTATCTTCCATTCCCCCTTCAAATCCAGCAATATTATGAGCCCAAAAATTAGCTCCCATATTGGTTTCCATGACATTATGTAACGTAACCGTTTTTAATGTTTCCCAATCTACCACTGTCTTCCCAGAATATAATACGGGATAACGATGGGCGGCAATTCCACTATTTCTCGTTAAAATAATCGGTCTTTTTCCACCCGCTGCTAAATTATTATTAAATTGATAATGATTTAGTAAAAATAAAGCGAATGGATGTGTTTTTTCATTGACATCAATCCAATAAAAATCGATTCCCATAGCATCTAATGGATTGATTAAAAATTTTAAATAAACATCAATATATCGTGGATTCAATACCGCAAAAGGGATTATTCCATTTTCATCTTTAGGTAAATATTTGGCAACATAATCAAAGTTTTCTTCATAAGGAAAGATTCCTCCAATGGGATTTACATTTAACCCGATATGAATCGATTTACTATGCAAAAAATTTACTAATCGATTCGGTTTTTGAATTAATTCTCTATTCCAAGAAAAACCACTTTCTTGGGGCTTGTTATTATGATTTCGAATATGCCAATCTTTATCAAATAAGAAAATAGATAGAGGAACATCCCAATAATCAAAGTTATCAATTAATTCATCAATTTCTTCTTCGGTATAAGCCTTTTCACGACTCCACCAATTTCCTAATGCATATCGTGGTACTAAAGCAGGGGCTCCAGTTATCATATAATAATCTCGTAAACATCCTTCAAAATCAGTATAATACATAAATACATAAGTATCTATTTCAACATGTTCCCTTTTTTGAACTGTCCCTGTCTCACTCATAATAGGGCTTTTAGAATCATCGATACTAGCATACCCATCTGTCGAATAAAGACCTTTTGATAATTTCATCTTTCCATCGCTATTATCTAACGATAAACTAGGCGTTCCATAATTTCTAACTTCAGGATTTAAATAAAACCAATAACGATTTGTATTTAATAATTCAATTTTTAAATTAGCTCCTGGATTTACTTTACTTCCTTCAAAAGATCTCTCTTTCGCATAGATTAATTTAAAATATTTGGTTTGTATAACTAAGGTAGAATTATTATCAGAAACAGTAAAATTTACTTTAGGCATATTGCGATACCAAACTTGAGTAGTTGGCTTATCTTCAAAGATACCCTCAGTACTATATTCTACTCGAATTAACCGTTCTGATAAGACCGTAAAACGATAGTATTTTCCTTGTACTACATTATCCGCTGTCGGTTTTGCTAGATCATAATTAAATTTAAATTGTTCCCCTAAATTGTACACACTATCACCCTTTTTCTAAATTTCTTCTACTTTCATAAAATTCGTATGTTTTACGTCTTTAAAAGGATATCCCCCTGTAACAATAAATTTATCCCCTTCTTCTAATTGACACATTTCTTTTACAATATCAAGTGATTTTATCATCATATCATCGAATGATTTTAGTGCTGTTATTTTAACAGGGTAAATCCCATAATAACAAGCTAAGTTCTTGGCTACCTCTTCCTTTGGTGTCAGAGCAATAATTGGATATTTTGGTCGAAACCGACTAATTTTTCGAGCGGTGTAACCACTCATTGTAGGAGTTACGATAGCCGAACAGCGAAGACGATTAGCACAATCTACTACACTATAGGCAATCGAACCTGTCGTATCTTGCTTTTCTGTCCTAGTAGCATTATCAAATAATTGATAATAATTCGTATCTTCTTCAGCCGTTTCTACAATTTTACTCATCAAACGTAACGTCTCAATAGGATATTTTCCAATCGTCGTTTCTCCACTTAACATGACAGCATCTACCGCTTCATTTACTGCCGTTGCAACATCACTCACTTCTGCTCTTGTAGGACGTTCATTTTTTTCCATAGAAGACATCATTTCAGTTGCGACAATACTAATTTTACTCATGTAATGACATTTATTAATAATCATTTTTTGAATTCCCGGAATTCTTTCAAAAGGAAGTTCTACTCCTAAATCACCACGAGCTACCATAATGCCGTCGCTTACTTTGATAATTTCATCCAAATCTTCAACAGCATCTTCATTTTCTATTTTAGCAATTAAACTCATATGAGAATCATTAATATTAATTAACATGTCGTTTACTTTTAATACATCTTCACTTGATTGAACAAATGATAAAGCCAGAAAATCGGCATGTAATTGACTAGCTAAAGCAATATCTTTTTTATCTTTTTCACTTAAAAATGGCATTGATAACTTAATTCCTATGATATTGATTGTCCGATTTGAATAAATATATCCTCCTATCATAACTTGACATAATAAATAATCTTTCCCTTTATCTAATACTTTTAATTCTACTAACCCATCACTGGTCTTCATAATGGTATTTACTTTTACTTCATGAATTAAATTAGGATAATCGACAGAAAATTTAGTACTATCTCCTAATAAATCCGGATTCATATAAATTCGAATTTTATCTCCTGTTTGTAAATAAGCGATATTCCCCATCAATTTCCCAATTGATACTTGTGGTCCTTCTAAATCTACCATAACAGCTACATTAGTAGATAATTCTTTATTTAATATATTTATTTTTTTGACAACATTTGTCAGAAATTCTTCGTTTGCATGAGCCATATTAATTCTTGCGACATTCATCCCATTTAATATTAATTCTTTTAATATTTCTTTTGATTCACTAACTGGTCCAATCGTCGCAACAATCTTTGTTTTTTTCATAGGATCACCTATTATACATTATAACAATTTTTAAATAGAATATAAAGTAAAAATGAAAAAAATACAATTATTTTGTATTTTTTTCTCTTTCTATCTTTGACAATTTGGACAGTAATAAGTACCTCTTCCACCGATTTTTTCTTTTTTTATTTTTTCATGACAAATAGGACATATCGTCTTCTCATGAATCAATAACTGACGTTGAAATCTGCCGTGAACTCCTTTACTAGATTCATAACTTTTAATCGTTGTTCCTCCTTGTTTTATAGCTTCTTTTAAAATTTTTTTAGTATGAAAAATAATTTTTTCTAATTCGTCTCTTTTTAAAGAAGATGCCTTTTTTAACGGATTAATTTTACTAGCAAACAAAATCTCATTGACATAAATATTTCCAATTCCTGTAATTACCGTTTGATCTAATAACGCGGTTTTGATAGGAATTTCTTTTTTTCTCCATTTTGTTTTTAAATAATCTTCATTTAACTCAGAATCGAAAGGTTCTAATCCTAATCCATATAATGGTTTTTTATTTTGAACTTCCTCTTTTGTTAGAAGATGCATTCTTCCAAATTTTCTCGTATCGACATATCGTAAATCAAAATCATGAAAATGAAATATGATATGTTCATGCTTTTCTAATAAATCATTTTTATCTTTAAAATAATATCTTCCTTCCATGCGAAGATGACTCAATAATATATCGTTATCCAATTCAAAAAGAAGCCATTTTCCTCTTCTTGATATATTATGAATAACTTGTCCTTTTATTTTATCTTGAAATTGTTTTATCGAAGGATATTCGATAATATTAGGATAAATAATATCAACATCTAATATTTTTTGCCCCAATAATCTTTTCTTTAATGTCTCTTTTACTGTCTCTACTTCTGGTAATTCTGGCATATTTAAGATGCCTTTGTCTGTCTTTTTTGTTCACGAGCTTTTTTCTTTTGTGCTTTTGCTTGCTTTTTAATTTCAGCTTCTTTTATTTTTAGTTGCTTTCTTTGATTTTCCAAATCTACTTTGACAACTTTATATAATTGGTTTAACTGTTGAACTAAAGTATCTTTTTGAGCAAGTAATGGTTGCATCTTTTGTTGTAATTCTGTCAATGTTTTACTTTTATCTTTTTTTAATAATTTTTGTATTTCTGCTACGACAGAATCATATTGTTTTTTTAACTCATCCAATCGATTTTTATTATCATTCATTTATTATCACCTCTATATGATATATTATAATACATATTTTAAAAAATAAAAAGCCCATTGATAAAATTTATCGATGAGCTTTTATTTATTTTATAACATAACTTGCGACATTCGCATTGCCACCATAAATTTTCTTACCATTTACTGTGCGATAAGCTTTTATTTTATAATAATATCTTCTTCCTCTAGCACGATTTTTATTGTTATAAGAAGTAGTACTTCCCTTTTTGATCGTTGTCACTTTAGTATATTTTCCGTTAGTACTAAGAGCTCGATAAATTTCATAACCGCTAGCTCCGGCCACCTTATTCCATTTTAACTTGATAGTACTATTATTATATTTTGATAAACTTACTTTTGTTTTTCCTGGTAAAGCTTTTCCTGTCAATATAGTAGCTTCTGAACTTACCTTTTTTCCACTTACTGTACGATAAGCAATTACCTTGTAGTAATAAGCAAACCCTGTCTGTATATTATAAGGACTTGTTACCTTGGACTTATCAATATAAGTAAGAGATGATGATTTTTTTAATTTTGTATACTTTCCATTTTTGGAAGTAGCTCGATAAATATCATAACCTTGTGCTCCAGCCACTTTATTGATAACAAGTTTTACAGCGTTATATCCTCCAGAAGATGCTTTTACACTTGGCTTAGAAAGATTAGTTTTTCCTTGAATAATAATCTCATCGGCATAAACTTTTTGACCATTTATCTTCCGCCATACTCTTATTTTATAATAATATGTCCACCCAGGATTTACATTATATTGACTTGTCACTTTCGATTTATCGATATAAGTAAATGAACTAGCATCTTTTAATTTGGTGTAAGTTCCATTATGACTAGTAGCTCGATAAATATCATAACCTTCTGCCCCTGATATTTTACTAACTTCTATTCGAATAGAATCATATCCATTTTCATATGCTTTAGCGCTAGGCCGTTCTAAAAAGGCCTTTTCAAATACCGTTTCTAGTTGAATATCGCTATCTAACTTATCTGATTCTGAAATAGTCCGTCCATCTAAAGTTCTAAATCCTTTAAAAATATAACCTTCTTGTGGAGTTTTTAATTTTGTTAACCGTTTTTTATCTTCTGAACTTAAATTTTGTAAAGAAGAATTTTCTTCTATAACAAAGGACTCATCATTGATAATAACGGTAATATTATATTGAGCGATAATTGTTGTATTTTCATAAATTTCTGTATCTAAATCGATTGTTTTTCCTTTTTTATCAATAAATTTAACAAAGGTTTTATGATCTACTTTTTTCAATGCTTCTAATAAATTTTCAATTCGAACAGCATCTAATGATTGACTTAATTTTTGACCTTCTTTTAAAGTAAATGTCTCTTCTGAAATAGTTACGATTACATTATATTGGGCTTTTAAAGTCGTATTTTTAGAAAATGGTTGAGTGATATCTACCTTTGTTTCTTCTTGTTCATCGACAAAGCGATCAAATTCTTTTGTCGTTTCTTCTGCGGCTTGATTAATAGCCTGTTGATCTTCCTCACTTAGCGTTTTTCCAGCCTCTGTCGTATATGTTTTTCCTTTAAATTTTACTTCTACATTATATTTTGCGGTTAGTGTTGTATTTTTAGAAAGGGGCGTATTTTTTGTTACTTCTTCTCCATTTTCATCTTCAAATTTATCAAACGTTTGATTTGGTTCTAATCCCATTGCTTCAACTTTTATCTCATCATATTTTTCACCTAAAGAACTTCCTTCTGGAATCGTTGCTTTTACTCCATTATTAAATGATACTGTTACGTTATATTTCGCTTTTAGTGTCGTATTTTTAGAAAATGGTTGAGTGATATCTACCTTTGTTCCTTCTTGTTCATCGACAAAGCAATCAAATTCTTTCGTCGTTTCTTCTGCGGCTTTATTAATGGCCTGTTGATTTTCTTCACTTAAAGAAGTATTGTCTGGAATAGTATAATGTTGTTCTTTATAAGTAATTACAACATTATATTTAGCAGTTAACACTGTATTTTTAGAAAGAGAGGTACCTTTCGTTATTTCTTGTTCTCCTTCTACAAATTTATCAAATGTCTTATTAGGTTCTAATCTTTCTGCTTCCGCTTTTATCTCGTCATATTTTTCACCTAAAGAACTTCCTTCTGGAATCGTTGCTTTTACCCCATTATTGAATGATACAGTTACGTTATATTTCGCTTGTAATGTCGTATTTTTAGAAAATGGTTGAGTAATATCGACAGTTGTTCCTTCTTCTTGTTCATCGACAAAGCAATCAAATTCTTTTGTCGTTTCTTCTGCGGCTTGATTAATAGCTCGTTGATCTTCCTCATTTAACGTTTTTCCAGCCTCTGTCGTATATGTTTTTCCTTTAAATTTTACTTCTACATTATATTTAGCAGTTAACACTGTATTTTTAGAAAGAGGTGTCTCTTTTGTTACTTCTTCTCCATTTTCATCTACAAATTTATCAAATATCTTATTAGGTTCTAACCCCGTTGCTTCAACTTTTATCTCGTCATATTTTTCACTTAAAGAACTTCCTTCTGGAATCGTTGCTTTTACTCCATTATTAAATGATACAGTTACGTTATATTTCGCTTTTAATGTCGTATTTTTAGAAAATGGTTGAGTGATATCTACCTTTGTCCCTTCCTCTTGTTCATTAACAAACTGATCAAATTCTTTTGTCGCTTCTTCTGCGGCTTTATTAATGGCTTGTTGATCTTCTATAGATAAAGATTTTCCCTCTTCTGTCGTATATGTTTTTTCTTTAAATTTTACTTCTACATTATATTTTGCGGTTAACGTTGTGTTTTTAGAAAGAGGCGTATCTTTTGTTACTTCTTCTCCCATCTCATCTTCAAATTTTGAAAATATCTTATCCGGTCCATCGATATTTGCTTGATTTTCAAATATTGTATATTTTTCTCCTAAAGAAGTTCCATCTTCTATTTTTTCTTCTAATTGATGATAAGATACCTTAACTAAAAATTTCGCACTTATTTTAGTATTTTGATAAAGCTTAGTTGACGTTTCAATAGTTTCTCCTTCTTCATTGACAAATTTATCAAAAAATTTATCACCATTTACTTTTAATTCGTCCAAAGCCTTTGTAATTTTTCCTTTGGTAGGTTCATCTACTATATCATCTAATGATTGTCCTTCTTCTAAAACGAATTTGTTCTCTTCTGAATCCCCTATCTGAACATTAATCAATTTTACATACTTAGGAATAATATCCATATTTTCTGTCATTATTTCTGCATTATTTTCAAAAGCACCTGATTGTCCTGATTCTGTTTGATATTTGACTTCTTTTAATCGATAACCATCGATATTATCTTTTGGTACTTCATTATCAGGTAAAGCTTCACTTTTATTGTAAGATTTTATGACACAATCTCCTTTATAATCATAAATTCCAACAACTACATAATTTCCTCCTTCAGCGTCATCATATTTAGTTGAAATATCGCTTGGTTCAACCGTAGTACCAGAAGAAAGAGCAATACGATTATTATGATCTGCCGTGTTTCCCGTTCCAAAACTAATTAATTTTCCTTCTGGATCTTCTGTTTTTAAAGTAGAATTTCCCGTAAAATTAATTTGCGTATCTTCACTAGTCTGTGTCCCATCAAACGAAATTGCATGAGTTTCTTTTTCTTTAGGGGCTTTCACTGCTTGAAAAGTAGAATCTTCCACATTGATTATCAATCTCTTTTGATTGATAATCTGAATCGCCTCTTCGGCATCTTTAGAAATTATATAAGATAAGCCATTCAAAGTAGAATTTCCTGAAAAAGAAACAGTATTATCAGTTCCATTTTTTAGACTTAACGCAATTCTACCTCCAAATTGCGAATTATTTTTTACAGTAAAATTCGTATGAGAAGATTCGATTAACGCTCCATCTAAAATGGCATTTAAAGAAGAATTATCGATTGTAACATTAGAATAATCAGCCGTATTGTGAATATATAATGTTTTTACATCAGAATCCAAATTACGACTCATATAGTGAATACGAGCATCTTTAATAGTTAAATTAACAGGGGATTCTATATCGATAAAAATCGTTGTATGAGCTGGCTCTTGTGTTCCAGAAGCAAAAGATTCTAAATTAATTTTATCTTCTTTATCTGTTCCTGTAATTTTAAAAGGCGACAATATAATTGTATTATACCCACTTCCTTTTATGGTAAGTGATTTATTAATCGTAACAGATTTATACTTTGTTTGTTGTCCATTCCCCGCTGCATTACTTACTTGTTCTGTTCCATAATTATATGATCCATCTTCAAAAATAATAGTGGATCCTTCTTCCGCATCATCAAATACTTGTTGTAAATTTTCATATTTTTTTCCTTGTCCAATACTACCTGTTCCTACTGTAATAACAGCACCATCAGCTTCTACTTTCGGAATAAATAATACCATAAATAAACTAATTATTACCATTAGAACACGATATTTTCTTTGTTTCATAAAATCACTCCTATTATCTTATTCTATTTTTTATTATACCTTGTTCCCATTGTCTTTGTCAATTTAAAATACTCTTCTTAAGCACGAAAAAAGAAGAAAAAATTTTTCTTCTTTTTTGATTATTTTATTACTTTATACTATCTCTTTACTTCTATTTTTTCTAATCCACCCATATAAGGTTGTAATACTTTTGGAATTAAAACACTTCCATCTTTTTGCAAATTATTCTCTAAGAATGCTATTAACATTCTAGGAGGAGCAATAACGGTATTATTTAACGTATGAGCAAACTCTTTTTCACCATTTTCCCCTTTATATCGAATTCCTAATCTTCTTGCTTGAGCATCAGTCAAATTAGAGCAAGAACAAACTTCAAAATATTTTTGTTGTCTTGGACTCCAAGCTTCAATGTCGCAAGAGCGATATTTTAAATCGGCTAAATCACCAGAGCAACAAACTAATTTACGAACAGGAATATCCAAAGTTCTAAATAATTCTACTGAATAATTCCACATTTTTTCATACCACTTATCACTATCTTCTTTTTTACAAATTACTACCATCTCTTGTTTTTCAAATTGATGAATACGATATACTCCTCTTTCTTCTATTCCGTGAGAACCTACTTCTTTTCGAAAGCAAGGAGAATATGAAGTCATCGTAATAGGTAAATCACTCTCTTTCAAAATTTGATCTTTAAATTTTGCTATCATAGAATGTTCACTAGTTCCAATTAAATACAAATCTTCTCCTTCAATTTTATACATCATATTTTCTTTTTCTTCAAAAGACATAACACCATCAACGGCTGCCCCATGAATCATAAAAGGGGGAATACAATAAGTAAATCCTTTATCGATCATAAAGTCGCGAGCATAAGCAAGTACCGCAGAATGTAGTCGAGCAATATCTCCCATCAAATAGTAAAAACCATTTCCACTAATACGACCTGCCGCTTCTTTATCTAATCCATTAAATTGAGACATAATATCGGCGTGATAAGGAATTTCATAATCAGGAATAATTGGATCTCCAAAATGTTTCTCATCGATATTTTTACTATCATCTTCCCCAATTGGTACATCATCCGCTATCATATTAGGAATCATCATCATTTTTTCTTTTAATGAAACAGCTAATTCATTTTCTCTTTTTTCAATATCCATTAATAATTCATTAATTTTTACTACTTCTTCTTTTTTCTTATTCGCTTCTTCTACTTTTTTTTCTTTCATTAAAATTCCAATAGAATTGCTAATTTCATTTCTCTTTTGACGTAAATCATCACCTTCTTGTTGTAATTTCCTTTTTTCGCTATCTAATTCGATTACTTGATCGACAAGTGGTAACTTCTTATCTTGAAATTTTTTCTTTATATTTTCCTTTACTTTATCTTTATTTTCTCTTACAAATTTAATATCTAACATACTATCACCCTTTCTAAATAAAAAAGACCAATGATGAGGAGCACAGACGTGCGGTACCATCCTCGATTGGTCTTACTTTCGATAACGGATTTGTCCGGAATAAATTACATTCACTAAAGAGTAGATTCGCAAGTTTTCTTATCCCTATTTCCACCAACCATAAGGTCTCTTTGCTATTCCAACTTGTTACTATTCTCTTATCATCGCTTTCCTAAAGTATATTATAGGCACAAATTTCTTTTTCGTCAAGTATTATTTTTCATAAGGACTAATATGAATAATAATATATTTTGCTTTTGCAATTCCTTTTTTGATATTTTTTTCAATTTCCTCCATTTTATCATGAGCTTTTTTTAAAGAATAATTTCCATCCATACTTACTTCAATAATAATTTCATAATATCCTCCATATTTTAAAACGACTAATTTATCAATTGATTTAACATCTTTTTCTTTTAAAATAATATTTCGTATCTGTTCCGTATTTTCATCATTTTCTTGTTCTCCAATCAACGTACATAAATTTTCCTTAATAATATCATATCCTGTTTTAATGATAAAAATACTAACGATGATACTTGTTATTTTATCCATATATCGTAGTATCGGAAAAATCTCATGAAATTGAATTAAAATACCGCCCACTAATACAACGATAGAGCTATAGACATCGGTAGAACTTTCTTTTCCACTAGCAATCAAAATATTGTTTTTTAACTCTTCTCCTTTTTTGATTAAAAAAGAAGATAATAATTTCTTCGCTAATATGGTAAAAATACATACCCATATAACCATCATACTAGGTATAGTTTCTTTTGCATTTGATACTCCTGCCAATAAGCCCAGTCCTAAAAAGAGAATAAAAAATCCAATAAGACTACTCGTTATATATTCTAATCTTCCATGTCCATAAGGATGTTCTATATCAGCGGGCTTACTAGCAAAAAAATTTCCCAATAATGCGACAATATCAGTAATTAAATCACTAAAAGAATGAATACCATCGGCAATTAAAGCCGTAGAACGGACAAAAGCTCCTACGATGATTTTAAATACTGCCAAAAAAATATTGGTAAAAAAACTGACAGTCATTACGTGTTTTACTTTTTTCATAGGTCACCTCTTATTTTGCTTGATACCAATTATCTCCATATTCAATTTCTACTTTTAACGGAACTTTTAATTCCATTACATTTTCCATTTTATTGCGAACCAGTTCAATCATTTCTTCTTTTTCTGTATCCAATACATCAAAAACTAGTTCATCATGGACTTGGATAATCATCTTTGATTTTAAATTTCTTTTTTTCATTTCTCGGTAAATTTCTACCATCGCTATTTTAATTATATCCGCACTCGTTCCTTGAATAGGGGTATTTAAAGCGATTCTCTCCCCACTACTTCGAATCATATAATTTTTATTTTCTAATTCTGGTATATATCGTTTTCGATTGAATAATGTCTTTACAAACCCATCTTCATGAGCTTTTTGAATCGTTTGATTCATATATTCTTGAATTCCTGGATAAGTATGCATATAATTTTCGATAAATTGTTTTGCTTCTGCTGGTGTAGTTCCTATATTTTCAGAAAGTCCAAAACTACTAATTCCATAGATAATTCCAAAATTAACAGCTTTTGCCATTCTTCGCTGATTGGAGCTTACTTGCTGTAAATCGATACCAAAAATATCACTAGCTGTCTTCGTATGAATATCTTCTCCCTCTTTAAAAGCTTGAATCATAGATTCTACATTTGCCATATGAGATAAAATACGAAGTTCTATTTGAGAATAATCACTACTTAAAATAATAGAATGATCACTAGGAATAAAAGCCTTGCGAATCAATCTTCCATATTCCGTTCGGATAGGAATATTTTGAAGATTGGGTTCAATCGAAGATAATCTTCCTGTTCTTGTTAACGTTTGCGTATAGATAGTATGAACTTTTCCATCTTCCATCGTCATATTCATAAGACCTTCAACATAAGTCGTATAAATTTTACTAATAAAACGATAGTCTAATATCTTATCGATAATAGGATGTTTATCTTTTAATTTATTTAATACATCAACTGATGTTGTATATCCCTTTTTATTCTTTTTTCCAAATGGTAAATTAAGTTTTTCAAATAAAATTTCTCCTAGTTGTTTAGGAGAAGCCAAATTAAATTTTTCTCCTGCCAAATTATAAATCTCTTGTTCTAATAATTCAATTTTTACCCCTAATTCTTCTTCCATTTCTAAAAGCTCTTTTTTATCGATATGAACACCATCATATTCCATATTTCCTAAAACGATAGCAAGTGGCATTTCAATATCATAAAATAAATGTTCTACCTCTTCTTTTTTTAATTTTTCTTTAAAGAAATCTACCGTTTCATAAACAAATTTCGCCTTAGTAACACAATTAGCCGCAATTTCTTCCAACTCTGGTTCTTTAAATATTTTTTTTGTCTTCATATATACGTTTTCATAAAACGGAATAGAAAATCCAACTGAATTTGCTAGATAAGCAATATCATCTTTAATATTATATTCTAGTAAATATCCGGCGATTATAGTATCGAACTCAATATTTTTAATTTCTAATCCCATCCACCGATAAGCGACATATAATTTTTTCAAATCATAGGTATATTTAATATAATCTTTAATATAAGGAAAACTTTTTTTCATTAAATAATCTGGAATAAAATAAGATTCACTATCATTATAAATTCCTATTCCTAGTATTTTAGAAGTATGATAATTAGTTCCTAATATTTCTAAATAAATTGCACTATCTTTCGTTAATACAATATCCTCTACTTTTTCAATAATGACAACGTCAACTTCTTTACTAATATTGGTATCTTCTTTTTTCATCGCTTTTGTCAAAAAAGAAAAAAATTCTAATTCTTCATACATTTTATTTAATGATTCATGATCTTTCGGTTTTATTTTAATATCTTCCAAATTAATTTCCATAGGAATATCCTTTTTTATTGTCGCAAGATGATAACTCATATAAGCATTTTCTTTATCATTTAATAATTTTTCTTTTAATTTTGGGGTTTGTTCTTCCGCATGACGATAAACTCCATCTAAATCTCCGTAATTTTGAAGTAATTTTAAAGCTGTCTTTTCCCCAATTCCCGCTACTCCAGGAATATTATCAGAAGCATCACCCATCAAAGCTTTTAAATCAATAATTTTAATAGGATCTAATTGATATTCTTCTCGGAAAGATACTTCGTTATAACGAATATAATCTTTTTGTTTTAATAATTTCATATCAATATTAGAACTAATTAATTGTAGTAAATCTCTATCACTACTGATAATTGTTCCAACAAAATTATCATCTTGTTCACAATAAGAAGCAAATGTCCCGATAATGTCATCTGCCTCATAATTATCACATTCATAATATTTAATTCCCATATAAGTAAGCAATTTTTTTGCAACCGGAATCTGTTCGATTAACTCTTGAGGAGTTTCTTTTCTTCCTGCTTTATAATCTTTATATTCTTTATGACGAAATGTTTTTCCTTTATCAAATGCGACTATCATATAAGTTGGTTTTTCTTCTAATATAATTTTATTAATCATATTGACAAATCCAAATAAAGCATTTGTAGGAAATCCTTTACTATTTTTCATTAAATTCCCGGAATATGCAGTAGCAAAATAACTTCTAAATATTAAATTATTCCCATCTACCAAAATTATTTTTTCCATTTTATCACCATCTTATATTGATTATATCATATTTTCTATTTTTCCTTTGAAAAAAGAATAAAAATTTCTAAAAAAAAAGAATGAAATCATTCTTTTTATTTTGCTTTAATTATATATCGTAATACGATATAGGGAGGTAAATTATTATGAGCCGTGTCTCCTCCGGTATTACTATTCGTTCCACCAGCTGTTGCATTGGAAATCGTTCCTCCTGCCGTTGTAGAGCCAACAGTTCCACCAATTGTAGCCTCACTAATCGTTCCTGCAGCTGTTACCGTATGGGTATGAGCTCCCGCACTGGCAGCTGTACCAGATACACTATGAGTATGGGCTCCCGCACTAGATGTACTGACAGCACCATCATAATTATACCACTGCATAGCATCTAGCTTCCCAGAACCATAAACATCTATTCGTTTATAACCAGATATATGAGTATGGGCTCCCGCGCTGGCAGTGGTTCCGCTTATACTATGAGTATGAGCTCCATTGTTACTCGTTGTCACAGATGTTCCCGTAAAGGTATGGGTATGGGAAGTACCCGTAAACGTATGCGTATGAGATGTTCCCGTGAATGTATGACTATGGGCCGTTCCTGTAAAAGTATGGGTATGACTTGGCATCTCCGAAACCGTTAATTTGTGTGTCTTTTCTCCGCCTGTTTTTC
>CANQYN010000006.1 GCA_947628105.1 uncultured Bacilli bacterium | reverse complement strand
CTCGTTCTTCTACCGCTTCATTTTCACGAAATGTTCCAGAACTTTGTAATAGTTGGTCGACAATGGTTGTTTTCCCATGGTCAACATGGGCGATAATAGCAATATTTTTGATTTTTTTCATACCTTACACTTCCTCAACACTTTCGGTATTATAGCATATTTATAGTTGCAAGTAAAGAAAAAATCGACTATAATAAAAGAGTGATAATATGAAAAAAATAGCCATATATTTTCTCTTGTTTTTTTCCTTACCAGGCTTAGTAATAGGAAAGGAACAACGTATTCCTATTCAATGGAAAGAATGTATCGATGGTGATACCGCTAAAATAATATTAAAACAACAAGAAGTAAAAATTCGATTTCTAGCCGTTGACACACCTGAGACAAAACACCCTAAGAAGAAAAAAGAGTTTTATGGAAAAGAAGCAAGTAATTATACTTGTGAAAAGATGAAAAATGCCAAAAAACTAGAAATTGAATTTGATGAAAATTCAGATGAAGAAGATAAATATCATCGTAAATTAGTCTGGTTATTTGTCAATGATGAATTATTTCAAAAAAAATTAGTTCAAAACGGCTATGCTAAAGTCGCATATCTTTATGGAGATTATAAATATACTAATATACTAAAACAAGAAGAGAAAAAAGCCCAAGAAAAAAAATTAGGAATTTGGTCAGAAAAGAAAGACAATGTGAATGATTATTTTCTTATTATAATTATTTTTTTAATAATTATTGGATGCATGGTAAATACTAAATTTAGAAGGAAGACAACAAATAAAATAAAAAGAAAATTAAAAACAGAATTAAAAAAGATGGTTAGATAGTAGGTGGTAAGATGAAATTAGATAAGCTTTCTTTTCGAGAGCTAGATAGAAAATGGTTTGCAATTAGTCGAAAAAAAGATATCAAAAAAGTTAACAAAGTGTTAAAACAACGTTTTTCTGACGAACCAATATTAGGTTATCTTTATATCGATCACGATAATGGAATGATTATTCGAATTGCTGGTCATGTTATAAAAGAAAAAAATGATTATTTATTAGAAGATGAAGTAATAAAAAAAGAATTAACAATTCCTTATGATGAAAAAATTAATTTTGATATTACTTTCTTACCAGAAGATGTTACCAAAAATATTAAAGGAAGTACTCAAATAGAAATAGAATGTCAAAAATTCTATGAAAATGAAGCTATTATTAATTCTCGAAAAGAAGAAATTTTAGATAATTTTCGTCATGAATATTATCCTGATGATGTAGAATTATTACTGGTAACAAAAGAAGATGAAGAATTTTTATGGAGTAGATTAGAAGCTTATTCTCCTAAACATAAAGTGGCAGTTTGTACTCTTCTTAGTGATTCTGTATATAACAAGGAATATAAAGAAGGTATTCAAGTATTTAGTAAAATTGAAGAAGAAAAAAAAGATGTTATTTTAAAAATTGATAAGCCTACAAAAGAAAAAAATGATTCAAAATAATCATTTTTTTAATTAAAATATTTTTTTAAAATATAATCCATCGTTATTTTAATATCTTGAAATACGTTTAAATCTTCTAATTCTTCACGGCTAAACCACCGAATATTTAAACTTTCATTTTTATCATATACAGGAACTGTTTCATGAACAGGAACTGCCGCATAAATTACATCTACATGAATATCACCTTGTTCACCGCGATTTTTTTGAATTCCAAGAGGCCTAATAAAGTCATCTTCTCTAGGAAAGTGCTCCCCTAATAATCTTATTTTTACACCGGTTTCTTCATAAGCTTCACGAATCGCTGTTTCCTCAGGAATTTCATCATGTTCCATATGTCCTCCGGGTTGTACCCAACGATTAAATTTTTTATGTTTTACTAATAATATTTTTTTATTAGCAGGATTAATTATATATGCAGAAGCACAAAAATGTCTTTTCATTTTACCACCATAATTATTATATCAAAAAAAAGATTATATACCTAATCTTTCATTCTAATATTTTTAATATTTTTAAATCTTCATTCTTTTTATAACATGTTAATTTTTCTTGATCATCTAAAGTTCCTAAAAAAACATCTTCTAATTTTATTCCTTTTACTTTTAATTCTTTTTCTAACCACTTTACTTCTTTATTCATATTTCTTAAATTATTTTTCATAATATTTCCGTCGATAATTACATTGGCTAATAACGAATCATCTGGTAATTTTAACTTTATATCTTTTGGTGTTAATGGCTTGTAATCAGCTTTCGGCATAAAACTAATTTTTCCACTTGTTTCTAAAATTGCATATTTTATTTCACTCAAATCAAAATATCCATTTATCCTACATTCTTCTAAAAAATCATTGATATCAAATTTAGTATTTTTTAAATTTTCTTTAATTAATTTCCCATCTTGTAAAAGAATAGTAGGAACTCCTATGATAACTCTCCGTAAAGTAATACTTTTCATACTTAATATTGACACAAAGTAGGCAACAATTCCAAAAATGATGACAGCTTCGATTCCATGAATTAACGGAACGTCGGTATTAATAGTGATTTCGGCCGCAAAATTACCGATTGATATTCCTATTACATAATCGAATAGGCTTAGTTCTGATACCTGTTTTTTTCCTACGATACGTGTCATTAAAAAAAGAGTTACTAAAGACAATAATGCTCTTACTAATACTGTTATTAATTCTTGCATATGTTTCACCTATTAATAGTATTTAAAAGAAAAATTATTATATACGAAAAAAAACTATTTTTTAGGTTTTTTTCTTTCTTTGATTTTAAATTTATTTAAAAATTTTTTTTGAAATGTTTCCTGATCAAATACTACATTTGTTTTTGCGACAAAGATAATAACTACAATTAGTAAAGCACTATATATGATATATCCTAAATTTTTATCATTTATAACATAAATAATAGAGGCAAAAGCAAATAATAAATCAAATCCATAAATAATAAGCACTGTTGTTCTTTGGGATAAATGACGATTTAATAATTGATGATGAATATGAAATTTATCCCCTTTTGAAATAGCTTCTCCTTTTAATGTCCTTCGAATAATAGCAAAAGCAGTATCTAATATAGGAATCGCTAAAATAAGTAAAGGTATCACTAATGAAGTCATCGTAACATTTTTAAATCCAAACAAAGCGATAACAGCAATCATAAATCCCATAAACATTGAACCAGTATCTCCTGCAAAAATAGTTGCTGGATAAAAATTATAAACTAAAAATCCTAAAGTAGCTCCTAACATGACAAAAGATAAAATAAAATCTAATCCGAATTTTCCTTGCATCACAGCAATCGTACCTATTGTTAAATAATATATTGCACTTAATCCTCCTGATAAGCCATCCAATCCATCGATTAAGTTAATACAATTAATGGCACCTAAAATAAAAAATATTGTTACCGGATAAGCTAAAATTCCAAATTCGATATAAATTCCAAAAGCACTTAAATTTTTAATTAGTAAGCCACCATAAAATACAAGTACTAAGGCAGATAATAATTGTCCTATAAATTTTTGCCATGGAGACAATTCAGTTAAATCATCTACTACTCCTGTTAAAATGATGATAAAACTACCAATTAATACTGCATTCATAATAGCACTATGGGTTCCAAAAACCATATATCCTAATAAAAATCCTAAAAATATAGCTAATCCTCCCAATTTAGGAGTAAGATTTTTATGAATGTGCCGTCCTCCTCTTGGCTTATCGACCGCTCCAATTTGAAAAGCCAAACCTTTAATAAAAGGCATAACTAAGACAACACAAATAAAGCTTGTCATTATAATGGATGCAATCTTAATAATATTTTGACTTATCATATCATTCACCACTTTTATTATAGCACGTATCACTTATCATGAGCAAACAAAAAGTAGATACTTATGAATTATCTACTAAATGTAAATTATCTAATAATACTCCTGTTCCTTCCGCAACACAAGTTAAAGCATTTTCTGCTATAAAGACAGGGACTTTTAATTCGTGAGCTAATAATTGATCAAAACCCGTTACTAAAGCTCCGCCTCCTGTTACCACAATTCCCTTATCAATAATATCCGCTGATAATTCTGGTGGAGTTTGCTCTAATATAGCCTTTGCCGTATGAACAATAATATAGGCACTTTCACGCAAAGCTTCTTCTACTTCATCGGAACATAATGTTATCGTATGGGGAAGACCCGTAATTAAATCTCTTCCTCTTACTTCCATTTTTTCTTTGATACAATCTGGATAAACCGTACCTATTGTAAGTTTAATTTCTTCTGCAGTTCGATCTCCAACTAATAATTTATATTTATCTTTAATATATTTTTGAATATCATTATCAAACGCATTACCAGCAATTTTAATAGAAGAGCTAGTAACAATTCCTCCTAGTGATAATACGGCAATATCGGTAGTACCCCCTCCAATATCGATTACCATATTCCCACTTGGTTTAGATATTTCCATTCCCGCTCCAACGGCAGCAACCTTTGGTTCTTCTTCCAAAAATACTTTTCTTGCACCCGTTCTTTCAGCTGCTTCTTTGATAGCATTTTTTTCTACTTGTGTAATATTTGACGGACAACAAATTAATATACGAGGTTTCGAAAATAAGCTTTTTCCATTTACCTCACGAATAAAATGATTCAACATAATTTCAGTTGCATCAAAATCAGCAATAACACCATCTTTCATTGGACGGATAGCACTTACTTTCCCTGGAGTTCTTCCTAACATTTCTCGAGCTTTATGGCCAACCGCAAGTGGTTTTTTTGTTTCTGTATCAATAGCGACAACGCTAGGTTCATTTAATACGATTCCTTGCCCTTTTACATAAATCAATACGTTAGCTGTTCCTAAATCAATTCCAATATCTTTCACAAACATATTATCACTCATTTCCTAATTTTGATTATATCATATATCCTATTGTTTAGAAAGCTTATTTCTTCATTTCGATATATTTTTTCTTTGTGGATTCTCCTCCTCGAATATGCCTTACATCAATATGATATTTTAATATTTTATCTACTTTTTCATATAACTTTCTATCAATTTTTTTTAATCTTTCATGTAAATCTTTATGAACAGTACTTTTTGATACTTGAAATATAGTAGCGATTTCTCTAATAGTATACCCATTTTTTAAAATTATTTTCGCTTCCATTAACACCCTATTATTTATATAATTCATAGATTCAACTCCTATTTCATTATATAAATTTATTTGATATTTAAGACCTAAAAAAAGAGGTTTCTAAACCTCAAATTTCATTTATTGATTTATCAAAATATTGTTCAGGATTAACATTGACATCTTTGATGATTAGTTCAAAGTATAAATGATTTCCTAAATCTTTATCTAAGTTAGATTTTCCACTTTTTCCTAAGACATCACCTTGTTTGATCTTATCGCCTACTTTGACAGTTACTTCTGATAAACTTTGATAAACACTTACAATATCATTATCATGCTTTATTTGGACAGTCTTCCCTAAAATATCATCATCGTTGACCGCAGTTACTTCTCCATCTAAAATTGATAATACTTGGAAAGGTTCTTTTGTTCCATAAGAAACCCCACTGCTTTGCATATAAGTATTTTCGTAGTAAATGATGGCATCTTCTTGACTTGCGGATTCTCCTTTATAATCATAATAACCTTTTAATAATTTGACATTACTATCGTTATATGGTTTTAAAATCTTACTAGTATCTTCCGCATTTACTGTCGTTACATGATCAAAAATTGTTTGTGATACATACTGATAACCTTCATCATCTTGAAATGAAGCATTAGATGAAGTTACCGATTGAATAGCATAAATAACTCCTATAAAAGCAATAGCTGCTAAACCATAAAGCACATAAATGACATCTTTTTTTAATCTTCTACTTTTCATATTATTCACCTCATTAAGAGTGTGGCTTTAATTTTTTGTTTTATACTATTTTTTTATTTCTATATTAGAATAATAGTGTTTTAAAATTTTATCATATGTATATCCTTCCTTAGCCATTCCTTGGGCTCCATATTGACTCATTCCAACACCATGGCCATATCCCTTTGTATCAATTTGAATATTACTTCCATTTTGTTTTAAATTAAAATAGGTAGATCGAAGCCCTAATTTTTTTCTTACTTCCGTTCCTTTAAATATCTTCCCATTTATTTTTATTTGCTTAATACTTCCAGAAGCTGTCCTACTGATAATGTTAACCTCTAACTTCTTTTTATACTTTAAATTTAATTTGTTATAAAAATCATACAAACTTATTTCATTCGTATCTTGATAAACAGGAGAACTTTTATCCCATGTAGATTCTACACTTCTTAAGTAAGGTAATTTTTTGACAAATACCTCTTCACTATTTTCTGTTTTTCCATTACTGGTAGAAAAGAAAAAAGTATCGATAATATTATTTTGATACGTCATATATTGCCCTTTTGTTTCCATCACAACTTCTTGCATTTTTTGATAATTTTGATAAAAATTATTCTTCCATTTTTTCTTTAGTTCTGCTACATTGGAATATACTTGGTTATCTATCGTATCGACGACATCATAACTCTTTTTTTTATTTTGTTTTATTTTTTTTAAAACATAACTTCTCGCACATACTGCTTGAGCTTTTAAAGCCTCTTTTTCAAAAGAAATAGGCATTTCGCTAGCAGTTACTCCTATGACATAATCTTCTAATGGAACAGTTTCTATTTTATTTTGTTTTACTCTCTTAACTCTAACAATATTATTATTGACAATATTTAAATTAGGATTTTCTATCTTTTCATGATAAAGATCTTTTGTTATTAAATAAGGAATTAAAACAATAGTAAATAAGATAAAAACACTAAGTAATATTTTTTTCATAATATCATCCTTTTTTTCATTATAAGAAAAAAAAGACAAATATTTTGTCCTTTTTTATACTAACTTTGTATATATAAAAAAATCAAATAGACAGTTTACTACTAAATAAGAAAGAGCAAAGCTTAAAAATAAATATAATAATCTTGCTTGATAATAACGATTTTTCTTAAATACATTCTGAATATTAATGCTATCTAAAGCCCAAATCGATAAAGGAATAATAAGTACATATAAAATAGTTTTAATTGTCATTAAAATAATTATCGATCATTTCTACTCTTCTACGATGTCTTTCTAAATCTGAGAATTTTGTATGAAGAAAAGCATATACTATATTTTCTGCTTGCTCATTACCGATATGATAAGACATAGCTATAACATTACTATCATTATCGATTCTCGTTATTTTTGCTTCTTCCTCATCAGATACTTTAGCACATCGAACACCTTTTACTTTATTACAAGCGATGCTCATGCCTATTCCACTTCCACAAATTAAAATACCAAAATCTATCTTTTTATCTCGAATAGCTTCTCCCACCATAAATGCATATTTGGGATAGTCAACAGGATCTTCACTGTCACAACCGTAATCAATTATCTCATAGCCTAATTTATCTAAATAAATTTTTAAAAATTCTTTCATATGATATCCTCGATGATCATTTGCAATTCCAATTTTCATGATTTCCCTCCTCCATTATTTTATCATATTTTATAATTTAGTCAAAAAAAAATAGTAATAATACTATTTTTCTGTTTTGGTATTTGTAAATCCATACTTTTGATTAAACTTTTCAACCTTACCTCTTTGTTTAGTAGCACCTTGTTGTCCGGTATAAAATGGATGACATTTATTACATGTTTCAACATGTAGTTCTGGCTTATTTGATTTTACTACAAATGTATTTCCACATGTACAAGTTACTTTCATATCTTGAGTAGCTGGATGTATTCCTTTTTTCATACTATCTCTCCTTCCGCCATGACAAATTTTTGTCATAGTAATTTCTTGCTCTCCTATTATAACAATCTTTCTTTTAAAATGCAAGTATTTATTTTATCATTTTAATCTCTATTAGAGCCAAATAAACGAAGTAAATCAAGAAAGATATTAATAAAGTCTAAATATAATTCTAATGCGCCCATAATAGCAACATTTTCATTGTCTGGCATAGCTTCATTTAATCGTTTTATTTTTTGTACATCATAAGCAATAAAACCGATAAAAATAATAACGCTAAAAATATATAATGTAATATCGAATACTTCACTACCTAAAAATATATTAATGATAAAACCAATGATAATAGCCAGTAATATCATGATAAAAAAGGTTCCTAATTTAGATAAATCTTTTTTTGTTTTAAAACCAATCATAGAAAATAGAAATAAAATTAATGCTGTTCCTAAAAATACAAACATAATAGACTCAACATTATAAGTCAAAAATACAGTAGAAAAAGTTAACCCAGATAAAATTGAATAAAATAAAAATCCAAATTTAGCTCCCAAAGGACTCATCTTACTAATTCTTGACGAAAGAACAATTACTGTCACTAATTCAGCAATTAAAATGACAATTAAAAAACCCGATCCTAGTACCAACTCTCTCATTGCTGGACTAATAGATACCAGACTCCCTGTTGCAAATGTTAACAACAATCCAATAAATAACCATAAATAAACTTTTGCAAAAAATTTTGATTGCTCCATATTCTCACCTCACTTTTATTATAACACATCTTATTTCATTTTTAACATTTTTATGATTTGCCTTTCTAATCTCTTATCTTTATCTACGTTACCATCTACTTTTTTAATGAAATCAATATGATATTTCTCACATAATTCTTCTATTTTTTGATTATAATAATCAAAATATTTTTGCTTATCTTTTCCTTCTTGATTCCTTATTCCAATAACAATAATCTGTTCTTTACTATTTTTTCTCATCAATGATAAAAATTCTTCCATATCGATTAATATATCATCAATATATTGATATAATTCATACTCATCATCTTCTTTTATCTTATAATAAATATCATTTGTTCCAATCCAAACGGTAATAATATCTGCTTTAATCAATAAATTTTTAATTGTTTTATTTTCATTATAAAAGACATTTTCTTTTATATCATTTACAAAATCAGTAATTCGATAATTTTTTTTCGTATACTCTACATAGTCTTCATATCTATTTTTCTTTTTTAAATAAGAACTTATTCCTTTTTCATAAGAAGTTTGATACCCAATATCATCTTCTATATTGACATATAATATTTTATTATCTTTAAAACATTGATAAATTATTAAAGTAATTCCAATAATGCAAGATACAAACAAAATCTTTTTCATCTTTTTCCTCCAATAAAAAAAGTAGAATTTTCTACTTTTATTATATTTCCTCTAATTCTATTTTAGCACCTACATTTTGAAGTTTTTCAATAATATTTTCATACCCTCTAAGCACATGTTCAATAGCTGTAATTTTTGTTGTCCCCTCAGCGATTAATCCCGCTAATACCATCGCAGCTCCTGCTCTTAAATCGGTTGCTTCTACTTCTTTTCCTACTAGATCAGTCTTTCCTTGAATATAAATCTTTTTCCCCATTATTTCAATTTCTGCACCCATTCTTTTTAAATATGGAATATGCATAAATCTATTTTCCCATATATTTTCTTCTACATAAGATGTTCCATTAGCTTGGGTTAATAAAACAGTAAATGGCTGCTGTAAATCGGTAGGAAAGCCAGGATAAGGAGATGTTTTTATATTGACCGGTATATAATTTTCTTTTTGGTTAATAATGATATAATCTTCTCCTATTTCAAGATCGGCATTCATATCTTTTAACTTTGTAATCAATGACTCAATATGTTTTGGAATCAAATTGCTTATTTTTAAATGTTGTCCACATAAAGCCCCTGCTATAACATAAGTTCCAGCTTCAATATAATCAGGAACTACTTCATGAAATCCTCCTGTTAATTCTTCAACACCCTCAATATAAATTTTACTAGTCCCTGCTCCACTAATTTTAGCACCTAGTTGATTTAAGAAAGTAGCAACATTTACAATATGAGGCTCTTTAGCAGCATTTTCAATAATAGTTACTCCTTTTGCATATACCGCAGCTAACATTAAATTTATCGTTGCCCCAACAGAGGCAAAATCTAAATAAATATTAGTTCCTACTAATTCATCAGCTTCCACTAAATAACAATTTCCATTATTTGTTACTTTAGCTCCTAATGCTTCAAAACCAGATAAATGGAGATTAATTGGTCTTTCTCCAATAGAACATCCTCCTGGAAAATACATTTGTACTTTTTTATATTTTCCCAGTAAAGCTCCCATAAAATAATAAGAGGCTCTTAATTTTTTAGAGATATTTTCTGGTATTTCGATATTTTTTATGTTAGTAGCATCAATTTTCATCGTAGATCCTTCTCTTGTTACTTTAGCTCCTAAATAAGAAAGAATTTCATTTAAAGCTTCAATATCAGATATATCTGGAATATTATCAATAGTAACAATTCCATTGCTTAAAAGAGACGCAGGTACTAAAGCAACCGCACTATTTTTAGATCCGCTTATTTTAATTTCCCCAGTTAACTTTCTTTTTCCTTCTATTTTTATTTGCTTCATATCTTCCACCTCTTTTACTTTATCATATTATTATTTCTGATTTATGCTACCTAACAAAATTAATTTTTCTTGAATTAACTTTTTCATTGCTTCCTCTCCAGATTTAATGATTTTGCGTGGATCATACACTTCTTTATTTTCCTCTAGATAAGAGCGTACTGCTTTTGACCAAACAATTTGTAAATCTGTATTAATATTTAATTTACATATTCCACATTGAATTGCAGTTTTAATCTTTTCATCATCGATTCCACTTCCCCCATGTAATACAAGAGGCATATTAGTTTTTTCTCGAATCTGTTTCATTTTTTCAAAATCTAATTTTGGTTCTCCTTTATAAATGCCATGAACACTTCCTAAAGCTGGCGCTAATGAATCAATTTGAGCCCCTTGAACAAGAGCTAAAGCATCCTCTACACTTGTCGTTTTTAATTCTGATGTAACTTCATCTTCGCTTCCACCAATACATCCTATTTCAGCTTCGACGGTAACATTAAATTTTTTAGCATAATCAACTACTTTTTTTGTTATTTCTATATTTTCTTCCAACGGATAACGAGAAGCATCTATCATAACAGAAGAAAATCCATTATCGATTGCTTCTTTACAAGCTTCAAAACTTGATCCATGATCTAAATGAAGAACGACCGGAATATCAATATTTAAAGATTTATGCAAATCTATTACCATATCAGCTACTACTTTATAGCCACCCATATATTTGCAAGCACCTTCACTGACTCCCAAAATAACAGGGCTTTGATTTTTGTTACATTCTTCTAAAATAAACCTTGTCCACTCTAAATTATTAATATTAAAGTGTGCCACTGCATACTTTTTATCACGTGCTTTTTCTAACATTTCTTTACTATTTACTATCATTTTATCACCAAATTCATTATAACATAAATTTACTAATTTTTATATCATATATAAAATTCCTATTATGATTAATGTAATTCCTCCTAATAATGTAGCATATCTACCGATCATATTACTAATTTTTCTGCCTAATTTTAAACCTAAATAGGTAAAGAAAAAACTAGATAAAGAAAAAGTTATCATACTAACTAAAGGATTTTTATATATTGTTTTTAATCCTAACCCAACAGAAAAACTGTCGATACTTACAGCTAATCCAAAAAAGAAAAATTCAATTAATGTCATCAATTTTATATTTCTCTCTTCCTTTGTCGTTTCCATAATCATTTGTAGTCCAATAACAGATAATACGACTAAAACGACTAAATTTGGATTCATATTTAATATTTGAATTATTCTTGTTCCTGCTATCATTCCAATAAAAGGCATAAAAAAATGATAGATTCCTACAATAATAGATAATTTTTGAATATCATTATTATTCATATTTAATGTTCCATATGCTAAAGCAAGAGAAAAAGCATCCATACTTAAACTAATCGCTATTAAAATAACAAAAATAAATGACATAAAAAAACCTCCTAATTCATTTTACTCGGAAGTTTTTTATTTTATACATTAGAAATATTTGTCAAATAATTCTTGAATAAAAAATTTATACTCTACTTCATCACTTTCTTCGGCTTCCATAAGACATAAGGGTGGAAATAATACACACCACCAATTATTTCCTTGTCCTTTTCCTAACGTAATTAATAGCGATTCATAGTATCCTTCTTTATAAACAGTTCCCTTATATTTTTTTTCAGGAAAATAATGATTCCCATAATCTATTTTATACCCTAATTTATAATTGTTTTTATCTAATGTTTCTTTTATTTCTTTTTCAATATGATCCATATTTCGATTAATAATTCTTCTCGCTTCGTCCACTTCTTTTGTATTTTTTAAAAGATTATACATTTTTATTTGAATTTTTTCACTCACTGTTCTTTTTATTTCTTGATCATATTCTGAATTAGAATTTGCAAGTACTCGAAGTCGAATAGCATCATCTGGAATAACATAAGCATCTGCTTTTATATGTAAAACATTAATAAGACTTAATAAAAGGATAGAAAATATAATTATTTTTTTCATAATAGAAAGACCTCCCTATTTCATAGTGAGATCTTTTTTTATTTTTTATTCATTTGTTTTGCTTTTTCTTTTAATTCTAATTTCATTTTTTCCAAAGAAGATTTTGCATAATCTTGTATAGTATCACTAGTAAATTTAGAAATTTTTCCTCCATAATGTTCGACTAAATGGTATGGAGTTTTCTTTAAAAAACCTTCTTCTGATTTTAAGATAAATGCTACTTTTTCTTTTTTATCTAAATTAAATATTGTCTCTTGTTTCTGATAATTGTCTAATCGCTTATAATAATCCCCTAAATAAGTTGTTTTTCCATCCATATTTTGAATTGTTATTTCAAGTGACATAGCTTTTTCTGGCGAATTAGAATGATTTGGATATTGAGTTTGATTTGCCCTAAATCCTAAAATATCACCATTATCAAAGACAATAGAATTTTCTTGTTCAAATAATAATTTATACATTGCCGTTATATAAAGATTATCTCTTTGTCCCTTATTCATTTTATCCCCTCCTAATTTATTTATGATAATTTTCATTTTTTTGAATTTTATATGCTCGATAAATTTGTTCTAATAAAATAACGCGAAATAATTGATGTGGAAAAGTTAATTTTGAAAATGATATTGCTTCTTTACTTGATTTTTTAATATCATCATGTAAACCATTAGAACCACCAATAATAAAAGTAATTGTTGGATAATTGCTATTAGTTTTTTCTAACCATGATGAAAATTCTTTCGAAGAATATGATTTTCCTTCTATTTCCAATGTAACAATATATTCTCGATCTTTAATATGTTTTTTTATTTCTTGCATTTCTTTCAATTTTTCTACTTCAATATCTCCATAAGAAAAATCAGAAACTTCAATTATCTCTATTTTGGTATATTTTGATAATCTTTTCTGATATTCTAATAAAGCTTCTTTAAAAAATTTTTCTTTTATTTTTCCAACACAAATTATTTTTATCATATCTCTACTAACTCCGTTTTTTCATTTTGAGAAGCAACGATAATTTTATCTACTGTCTTATCTTCTTCCAGCAATTTTTGTTGTAAACATTGTAATGCTTTTTCTGGAGTATTATTATCTTGACTCAAATGAGCCAAAATAATCTTTTTTGTATTTTTTCCAATAAATTTTGTCAAATAATCTGAAGAAGCTTGATTCGATAAATGGCCTTTATCACTTAATATTCTCTGTTTTAAATAATAAGGTCTATTTCCATCCATTAACATTTGAACATCATGATTACTTTCCATAATATAAACGGTCTTATTTTTTAATTTATTATGATTTTTAAAATTGATATATCCTGTATCAGTGATATAGACAACAGATTTATCATCACCATATAAAATATAGCCATTTGTATCACTGGCATCATGAGAAATTTTGATTACTTCGACAAATAAATCCTTTATCTCAAAATTGCCGTCTATTAATATATAACGTTTTAAAGGAAAAGTCAACACTATATCATCTAACATAGTTTGCGTTAAATATACATTTGTATGATATTTTTTTAAAAATACTTTTAATCCATTAATATGATCAGAATGAGTATGCGTAATAAAAATAGCATCGATTGCTTTTGCTTCGACACCTATTTCTTTTAATTTTTGTTCAATATAAGAACAACTCATTCCTAAATCTATTAATATCTTTGTATCTTTATATTCGATATAAGTAGAATTTCCTTTACTGCCACTTGCTAAAACACAAACTTTCATTATTCTTCTTCCTTATTAATAAAATTTAAAAAAGTTAACGTATTTCTTTTAAAGATTAATTTAATTGTCGTTTGTGGTCCATTACGATGTTTTCGAATGATAAAGTCTACTTCCCCAGTATTATCATCAATTGCTTTTTCTTTTTGATAATAGTCTTCACTATGTAGAAAAGCAACAATATCAGCATCTTGTTCAATTGTTCCTGATTCCCTTAAATCACTTAGAATTGGGGTTTTATCTGGACGATTTTCAACATTACGAGATAATTGTGCCAAAGCAATGATAGGAACATGTAATTCCATTGCTAATGTTTTTAATGAACGGGAAACTTCTGCTATTTCTAATTGTCGATTCCCTCCATATTTTGAAGTAGTACTTACTAGCTGTAAATAATCGACAACAATTAAACCTAAATTCCCCTCACTAGCCAATCTTCTACTTTTGGCTCTTATTTCACCAATCGTAATACCTGGAGTATCATCAATATAAATTTTGGTATCCGCTAATTTACTGATAGCTTCATTTACTCGTTTCCAATCATTATGCTCTAATCTTCCCGAAGTTAATTTTCTACCATCAATTTGTCCTTCTGATGCTATCATACGCATTACTAATTGTTCTGCTCCCATCTCTAGATTGAACAAAGCTACTTTTTTTCCTGTTATTTTAGTAGCATTTACTAATAAATTTAAAACGAAGGCCGTTTTCCCCATACCAGGTCGTGCGGCAATAATAATCAATTCATTTTCATGAAGCCCAGAAGTGACTTTATCAATATCATAAAATCCTGTCGTTAATCCAGTTAATTCTCCTTTTGTCTTTGATAATTTTTCCAAATCACTTTGCGTTTTATATAAAACATCCGCAATTTTTCTAAATTCAGAACCCGTTCTAGCTTTACTAATATTCATTAAATTTTTTTCTGATTTATCTAGTAGTTCATCTAATGAATCATCCCAATTATAACCATCTTTTTCGATTGTAAATGCAGTTTCAATTAAGCGACGTCGTATCGATTTTTCTTCTACTATTTTAATATATTCATCGACATTGGTAGCACTTGGTACAATCGTAGTTAACTCAGTAACATATTCAATTCCACCAACTAAATTGAGTTGTTTTTTCTTTTCTAATTCAGAGATTACTATCGCAATATCCACTGGTTTATTTGAATCCGCAAGCTCTTTAATCGTTTCAAAAATAATACCATTTTTTTCAACATAAAAAGATTCTTTTTCTAATGTCTCTACCGCCTTTTGAATGGCGTATTTACTCATAAACATAGATCCTAATACAGATTGTTCTGCTAGTAAATCATATGGCATTTCTTTTGAATTCATTTTTCTCACATCTCTTTCACATTAATTTTAATATTCGCCACTACTTTTTTATGCAAATTAATTTTTATTTGGTGAAAGCCCAAACTACTAATAGGATTTTCTATTATTATTTTATTTTTATCAATAGTATATCCTAATTTATTTAATTCATCTTTTATTTGTTTCGCTGAAATAGATCCAAATACTTTTCCACCATTTCCTGTTTTTACTTTAAAAAGAAGAGTTTCTTTTTCTAACTTTTCTTTTATTGATTCCATTTGTAATATTTGAAGATTTTCCTCTAATTTTCTTGTTTGTAAATCTTTATTTAAATTTTTAATATTTGCTTTATTAGCCGCAATAGCATAACCACCTTTAATCAAAAAATTCATTGCATATCCATCTTTTACTTCTTTAACTTCATCTTTTTTCCCTTGTCCTTTTACATCTTTTAAAAATATAACTTTCATCATATCACCTTTTTCTTTTTGTATTATATCATTAAATCATCCTATTGTCATTTGATTTTTTTAGCGAGTTCCTCTATCTTTTTAAGCCGATGATAAAGTCCTGACTTCGTTATTTCTTTCCCCGTTTCAACACTAATGATCTCACTTAATTCTTTCAAAGAAACTTCTGGATATTTTAAACGATAAATCGCTACTTCTTTTACTTTTTCATCCAATAGATCAAATCCTCCAGCTTCTTTAATTTTTTCAACTTCTTTTACTTGCTTAGAAGCTGTTCCTATCATTTTATCGACATTGGCTTGTTCACAATTATTTAAACGATTTGTCATATTTTTATGATCCCTATATATACGAATATCCTCATAATAAAATACTGCATGAATCGCATTAATAATTCTTAAAAAATCTCCTATTTTTTCTGCTTCTTTTACATATACCATATATTTAGTATCTCTCTTCAATACTTTACTATTTAATCGAAAATGATTTAACAGTTTACTAACAAATTTACTATATTCTAAATTATCAAAAGAAAATTCCATATGATATCTTGATTTCTTAGGATCATTTAAACTTCCACAACTTAAAAATAAACCTCTTAAATAGGAACGAATCAAATTTTCATCCGCATAAATATAAGATTTTGGAATTCCATATTTTTGATTCAAACTTAAATCATCAATAATTTTTTCTATGCTATGCGTTATTTGTAAAATATAAATATAATTTTTATTAAAATTATACCCTCGTCTTACCGTGACCTTACAAATTTGATGATAACTTTGTTTTACTAGTAAAAAGATTCTTCTCGCAACAGAAGCATTTTCTGTTGTAATTTTAATATCTCTTTCAATATCTCCAATATTTCGAATAATAGCCGATAATTCTGAAAGATTTTCTATCTCGATAGTTTCTAATTTACTTACCTCATTTTTCACTTCTGCAGTAAAAGACATAGAAATTCCTCCTTAAATTCATTATACTCTTCTTTGTATTAAAAAAAAAGAAGTTCTCTTAAGAACCTTCTGAAGTATAATCATTTCGACAACTTTCTGACTTAGGATCATAAATATATCCTAGTGTATTATTTGAATTTCTTACAATGACAGATCCTTGTAATTCTGCCAATGTTTTATTTAATTGAGGATCAACTAAATTACTTTTTAACCATCCTCCCTCAATTAAATATTGAATTTTTATACACATTTGTCCACCGTTTTTTTTAAGTACAACATAATCATCTGCGGCAGAACTAATATATGATTCTGTCGCTAAAAAGATATCATCTTTAAATTGATCATAACTATTCTGTTTTAATTTTTTTAACTGATTATTAATAGAGGGAACTGCTACTAACAAAATAATAGCCATAACAGATAAAACTGCTAATAATTCAATTAAAGTAAATCCTCTTTTATTCATAGCCATTCCTCCTATTTTATTAAATTATACTATTTCTGTTTTTTTGTGTCAATTTTATTCTTTTTAATTTTTAGTATCAAAAAAATACCAACAAAAACCATTCCAATAGATACTAATTGAGCAATTTTTATATTTTTTAACATAAGACTGTCTTGTCTTAATCCTTCAATAAAAAATCTTCCAATTCCATACCATATTAAATAAAAACTAGTTATATATCCTGAACGATAATTTTTCATTTTGCGTAAAATTAACATTAATATGAATCCGATAAAATTCCATACTGATTCATATAAAAAAGTAGGATGATGATAATTTCCATTAATATAAATTCCTTGAATAATAAAATTAGGAATATGAAAGTTTTTTAACGTAGCTAATGTAGTAACTGGCCCGTAAGCTTCACTATTCATAAAGTTTCCCCATCTTCCAATTACTTGTCCTAATATTAAACTAACAACTAAAATATCACAAAATTGAAAAAAAGGAATATTTTTTTTCTTGGTAAAAAAATAAGTATATATTAGGCCAAATAAAATGCCACCATGAATAGCTAGTCCACCTTCCCATACTTTAATAATGGAAGTTATATTAGCTAAATAATAATCCAAATTAAATAAAATATAATAAATTCTCGCTCCAATTAGACAAATAGGAATTAGATAAAAAACATAATCATACATTACTTCTTTATCAATTCCTTCTTTACAAGCTTGTTTAATTGCCAATACGATTCCTATTATAAAAGCAATTAATAATATTACAGAATACCAATAAATTTGAACACTACCAATTTTTATAAATATTGGATTCATCTTCTTTCTCCTTTAATCATAGGATCTAATATTAATTTATCTACAATAATATTGGATATTGATATAATAATCGCAATTACAATAATCATTAAAAATCCTCGAATTTGTAAATGATTTCCTAATATAATATCAACTAACTTTAATATAATAGCATTGATACAAGGATAAAATATTCCAAGTGTAAGTGCAGTAATTGGTAGTGTTAAGGAAAATAAAATAGGTTTTACTGTTTTATTCATTAAATAAATAACGATAGATATCAAAATTCCCCAAATTCCAAAGAAACTATTATCAATTTGAAGATTTTTTGGAAATATACATGCTAAAACGACTAAAATAAAAGAATAACTAACCATCGATATAAGCCATCTTATTATTTCTTGAACCTTTTTACTATTCAGTTTTTCTCTTATATGCATAAATATACCTCCTTATTAATTATATCACATTATTCACTTTTCATTTCAAACAAAATATCTCGAAGTTCCATTGCCCTTTCAAAGTCTAAAAGACGGGCAGCCTCTCTCATTTCCTTTTCAATATTTTCCATTAATTTTATTTTTTCTTGTTTGCTTAATTTTTCTACTGGTTTTTCTTCTTTATCATCTACTTTATTCGAAATTAATTCTCGTATATCTTTTTTAATTGTATGTGGTGTAATATGATTTTTTTCATTATATTCTTTTTGAATATTTCGTCTACGATTCGTTTCTTTTATTGCTTTTTCCATCGATTCGCTCATCATATCGGCATACATAATTACTTTTCCATTTTCATTACGAGCAGCCCTTCCAATCGTCTGAATTAAACTTCTTTCACTCCGTAAAAATCCTTGTTTATCCGCATCCATAATAGCTACTAAACTTACTTCAGGAATATCTATTCCTTCTCTCAATAAGTTAATTCCTACTAAAACATCATATTTTCCGATTCTTAAATCTCGAATAATACGAAGACGTTCTAAAGTCTTTACTTCACTATGTAAATAAGCTACCTTAATATCTAGTTTTTTCAAATATTCTGTTAATTCTTCTGCCATACGAATTGTCAATGTCGTAATTAATACTCTTTCATTTAATGGAATACGACGCTGTATTTGATCAATTAAATCATCAATTTGTCCTTGAATAGATTTTACTTCTACAAAAGGATCTAAAAGTCCTGTTGGTCGAATAATTTGTTCTACTACCTGATGATTTACTTTTTCCATTTCATAATCACCTGGAGTAGCGGAAATACAAATCAATTGATTAATTTTACTTTCAAATTCTGGAAATTTTAAAGGTCGATTATCTTTTGCACTCGGTAAACGAAAACCATATTCTACTAAAACATCCTTTCTTGCCTGATCACCATTATACATACCTCTTACTTGTGGAATAGTAACATGAGATTCATCAATCACCATTACAAAATCTTTTGGAAAAAAATCGATTAAAGTAGTAGGGGTTGCTCCTGCTTCTTTTAATGCTAGATGTCGAGAATAATTTTCTATTCCACGACAAATTCCTACTTCTAAAAGCATTTCCATATCGTAATTTGTTCTTTCTTTTAACCGTTGATATTCTAACAACTTATTATGTTCTTGAAAATAATGTAATCTTTCTTCTAACTCTTTTCGTATATTTTCTACTGCTTTTTTAATTTTTTCTTCGTTTGTTACAAAGTGACTTGCCGGATATAGACTAATTGATTTTTTACTAGCAATCACTTCTCCTGTCAAAATATCAAACTCCGTAATTCGATCAATTTCATCACCAAAAAAATCTACGCGAATTCCTTTTCCGTGTTGATTCACAGGAATAATTTCTAAAACATCTCCTCTAACGCGAAAACTTCCTCTTTTTTGATCTATATTATTTCTTTCAAATAACATATCAATCAACTTCATCATAATATCGTCACGGTTTACTTGATCTCCAACCGTTAAAATTAACATTTTTTCTTTATAATCTTCAATTTCTCCAATTCCATAAATACATGAAACAGAAGCAACGACAATTGTATTTCGGTAAGTTAAAATAGATGCTGTAGCGGCATGACGTAATTCATCTATTTCATCATTTATAGAAGCATCTTTTTCTATATAAGTATCAGAAGAAGCAACATATGCTTCTGGTTGATAATAATCATAATAGCTGACAAAATATTCTACATGATCGTTGGGAAATAATTCTTTTAATTCTCCATATAATTGTCCCGCAAGAGTTTTATTTGGCGCTAATACTAAGGTTGGTTTTTGTACCTGGGAAATAACATTAGCTATTGTAAATGTCTTTCCTGTTCCCGTTGCTCCTAATAAAACTTGTGTTTTTTTCCCATCTTTAATTCCTTTTACTAATTGTTCAATAGCTTGTGGTTGATCTCCTGCTGGTTTAAATTTTGATACAATTTCAAACATAGTTTCCTCCTAATTACGATTATTTATATCAGTAGAATTTATAAAAAAGATTATTATCAGAAAATTTTAGTGAAATTTCTTCTCTCTACTACTTTAGATACAATATTAAATAAGAACTGTCATTTCGCTACTATATTTTATCATGTATATATAAAGAAAACAAGAAAATAGAATTTATATTTTAAGGATATTTCATAGATATTCTATTGATTATTTACATTATCTTTTATAAAATGATATACTAAATGCAAGAATATACCAATCTATTTTGTGTTATTAGTAGAAAGGAAGAATAGAAATGACAAATCAAGAGGAATATATCAAGCAATTGTATGAAAAAAATGTAAATTATATATATAAAATTTGTTTTGTTTTCTTTAAAGGTAATAAAAGTGACATTGAAGATGCGATTCAGTCTATCTTTTTAAAAGTTATAGAAAAAAACATTATATTCAATGATGATGAACATGCTAAAGCTTGGTTTATTGTTACTACAAACAACTATTGTAAAAACAAAGTAAAACATTGGTGGAATAAAAATAAAGAACTTGATTTTGATATTAAACAAGAAGATAAAGAAGATAATACATTAGAACTTATTTTAAATCTGCCAGATAAATATAAAGTTCCTATTTATATGCATTATTATGAAGGTTATTCTTGTATTGAAATTGCAAAAATTTTAAAAGTATCAGAAAATACCATCTATTCTTACTTGCATCGAGGAAGATTATTATTAAAAGATATTTTAGAGGAGGAAAAACATGAGTAAATTTACAAAAACAATAGATAAAATTGAATTAAATCAACAAGATAAAGAAAAAATACTAAATACTATTTTAAACAATAAAAAAGAAAAAACTTTTTATTTTAAAACTTTTATGATACGATTTGCTACTTTTATAATTGGTTTTGTCTTACTTTCTAGTTCTGTATATGCACTAGCAAAGGTATTTCATTTTGATGAAAAATTTAAAGAATGGTTTAGCATGTCAGATGAAGAATTAATAAGCAAAGGGGTAACTGGTAATGATGTCAATATAAAAAAAGAATTCAGCGATGCCATTATTACCATTAATCAGACAGTTTTAGATGAAAAAGAAATTTATATTATGATAGAAATTGTTGGAAAAGAGAAAAATATTGGAATTGAAGAAGCTCATCTTTCTCTCGGTAATACATTCGAAGAAAATATAGATGATGAAAATTCTGACAAATGTAATAAAACATTTGGTTGTTATAGTGAAGGATTTGGATTAATTAAAGAAGAAGAAAAATTAAACGGTTATGCTTTAAATTTTTCTATTGATAAAAAATTACAGCAAACTCAACTTGTTACTTTACGTTTAATAAGTAATGAAACATATTATGATATTACCTTTTCTTTACAAAAAAATGAAATTAAATCAAAAAAAATCAATTGTAATAAAATTGTTTACAATGAAAAAAATGTTACTGCTACTGTAAAAGAGTTTCAAATAACACCTTTTCGAATTATTATGAATCTACAATTTAATAAAGAAGAAAATAGTTTAACAGATAAAGAACAAGAATCAATATTAAAAACTATATTTAATGATGATATGTCTAATCAAGCTTATGTTACATTTACCGATGGTTCTACTCAAGAAATAAAATTTGAAGGAAGGAATCTAAATACAGTAGAAGCCACATTTGGAAAAAATGAAGAAGCGATAATTGATATAGATACTATTAAATCAATTACAATTAATCAAATAGATTTTACTATTAAATAGATAAAAAACTACATGAAATAAAGTACATGTAGTTTTTTATTAATATTATTTAAATTTTATTTATTTTTAATTAATTTCCCATTTTCATCTCGATAATATTCTGGTACATAACTATCTTTTAAATGTATTACATATTGAACTGCAAATGTATCATCATATGTTCCCTTATATTTTCTAATCCATTTTTCAAATACTGCTTTTCTAGAATCTTCTGTTTTTACACTAGAATCACTATGCCATTTTGCATCATGACCACTTGCAAAAACATATGCCCCGCCTCGATAGATAAAAGTATGACCTTTTCCTAAAATAATATCGCCCGCTACAATCTTTCCTTGTTTTACCAAATTACCAAATTTTTTACCTTTAAAATTTATTACTTGTGCAACAGCATCAATTTCCTTTTTAACATTTTTTCCTCTATTATGATAATGAGCAATTTTTCCATTGCTATCTCCATAAAATTTATCTTTATTACCCATAATACCCATATCTCTAAAAGCCCAATTAGCAAGCGAAGCACAATTTCCTCCTCGTATTCCTGTTTTATAATTTAACATTTGTTCGAAAGTTCCTGATTGCCTTACATATTTGCTACTATTAGAATATACCCATTTTTCTCCTTTTTTAACAGCTTCATCTAATTTTTTACTATAATAATTGGCACATGCTATTAGTGCTTCTGGTCCAGTTTTCTTTCCTTTCGTAGTAGTGGTATTTTTCTGATTATTTTTTTCTTCTTCCTCATTTTTCTTTTTTGCTTCGGCTAATTGTTTTTGGTATTCTTCATTTTTCTTAGCTAGTTCTTCTTCCTCTTGCTTTTTGATTTGTAATATTTTTTCTGGTGTTGCATTCGCTATACAGGCTAAATATCCTTCTTTAATATCTGATCCTAATAATCCAAATGCAAAACTAATCAATGCAGGAACTAAAAAAATAATAATTGATCCTATAATTCGTCGAGTAAAGGTAGGAACTGCCTGTTTCATTTTACTTTCATCATTACTTGTTGCGGCTTTAAAAAAATCTATCATTCCTAATATAATTAAAGCAACGGGAACTAATACAACACCAGTTTTTAATAATTGTAAAATAAAATGAATTATTTTTAATACTGTACTATCTTCACAAGCTTCAACTAATAAAAACATAAAATCCTCCTTTATATAAAATTTTTATCATTATTTTTTATTATATCATTTTTTAATAAAATTTTTAAAATTATAACTGCAATTGAGCTGCTATTTTTTGCATTGTCTTTGCTTGTGATTTATCTAAGTTTCCATAATAACCTGTAGTTTCTGGACTTTCATTAAAAATAGCCGCATAAAATACACAAGCTTGTAAATACCATCCATAATTGGAAGCATGATTTTTATCACTCGAATATACTTCCTTTGCGTTTTTAATACCAGAATATTTCAAAAATGCCTTTCCTGCATAAGCCACAATTCCATTAACTTCTTTTGCAGCTGCTTCATTATTGGCATCAATTTTCTTTTGATTAGAAGATTTCTTTGAATTCTTATATGGCCAAATAGCATCAAAAATAATTTTCGCATTTGGATTTACTTTACGAATTGCTTTTGCTAATTTTTTTCCACTATTTACTAATGTATTTTTATTGTTTATCGAAGCATCTGTTTGTTCTTGAAGTATTACTACATCCCATTTTTTTTCTTTAATTTTATCATATGCTTTTTTTCCATACGGATTTTTTTCATCAGCCCAAGTTTTTAATTTTTCACCACCATGAGTAACACGGGTAATAGAAATTTTTCTACCTGCTCCTTTAACTAAACCTTCCAAATGTTTTTTAGTCGTATTGCTATTATTTTCCCTTTTAATTTTACTATTTCCTATCATTAATACTTTAACATTTTTTGATTTAGCAAATGTAGTATCACTATTTTGTTCCTTTTTATCCTCTGTTTTATAAGCTTCCTCATTTTTCTTTTTTGCTTCGGCTAATTGTTTTTGGTATTCTTCATTTTTCTTAGCTAGTTCTTCTTCTTCTTGTTTTTTGATTTGTAATATTTTCTCTGGTGTTGCATTCGCTATACAGGCTAAATATCCTTCTTTAATATCTGATCCTAATAATCCAAATGCAAAACTAATCAATGCAGGAACTAAAAAAATAATAATTGATCCTATAATTCGTCGAGTAAAGGTAGGAACTGCCTGTTTCATTTTACTTTCATCATTACTTGTTGCGGCTTTAAAAAAATCTATCATTCCTAATATAATTAACGCAACTGGAACTAATACAATACCAGCTTTTAATAATTGTAAAACAAAATGAATTATTTTTAATACTGTACTATCTTCACAAGCTTCAACTAATAAAAACATAAAAATTCTCCTTTATATAAAAATTTTATATTTTTTTTATCATATCATTTTTACCATAATAAAACAAGAAATATTTCTTGTTTTATCCCATTACCTGACCACCATTATTATGAATTACTTGTCCTGTCATATAACTAGAATCATCACTTGCTAAAAAAACAAATGTAGGTGCTAATTCATATGGCATTGCACCTCTTGCCATAGCAGCATCTGAACCTAAAGAAGGAATTTTTTTTTTCACCCAACAAGCTGGCTGTAAAGGAGTCCAAAAAAATCCTGGAGCGATAGCATTAACTCTAATATTTTTCAAAGCTAAATTTCTAGCAAGAGAACGAGTGAACCCCACAATAGCACCTTTGGTAGTAACATAATCAATCAATTGTGGTTCTCCAAAAAAAGCAGTTACTGACGTTAAATTAATAATTGAAGATCCTGCTTTTAAATGTGGTAATACTTCTTTTGTTAAATAAAACATTCCATATACATTTACTTTTATTGTCCAATCAAATTGTTCATCACTAATATTAGTTAATTCATCCTGTTGATATTGAACACCTGCATTATTTACTAATATATCAATTTTTCCAAAATTTTTTAAAGTTTCATTAACAATTTTTTTACAAAAATTTTTATCAGTAATATCTCCACTTAAAAGCAAACATTCACCATGTAAACAGTCTATATATTTTTTTGTTTCTAAAGCATCTTGATGTTCATTATAATAAGGGATTACTACTTTTGCTCCTTCCTTTACAAAAGCAATAGCTGCAGCTCTTCCTAACCCACTATCTCCACCTGTAATAATTGCCACTTTATTTTTTAATTTTTCACTTCCATGATAATTAGGATTGTCAAAAATAGGTTTTGGATTCATTAAATATTCCATTCCAGGTTGTTGTTTCTGAGATTGTTCTGGAGCTAAAATATTATATTTAGTTTCTTTAATTCCTATTGGATAATAATAATTATAATATTGATTTCCATAAGAATAATCGTAATTCATCTATTTCACCTCATATTACTATATGTATGAGCAAAAAATAGGTTATTTAAAAAAGATATCTAATTAGATATCTTCAGACTGTTGACAAAGTAAAATTTGAAAACAGTCTTTTTATTTTGATAAAAATGTATTATAATAAAGATGTAA
>CANQYN010000005.1 GCA_947628105.1 uncultured Bacilli bacterium | reverse complement strand
CTATTCAATTTGAAAATCAATTTATTTCTTCCAATACCCCCTCTAAATAGTGTCCAAATTATTGACAAAGTCCCATCAAAAAAACCTATTAGAAAATAGGTTTATCTTATTTTTATATGAACTTCTTTTAATTGTTGTTCTGTTACAGTAGAAGGACATCCCATCATAGCATCCTGTCCACTTACACTCATCGGAAAAGCTTGCACTTCACGCAAATTATTTTCCCCTTTTAAAAGCATAATAATACGATCGATTCCTGGAGCCATTCCAGCGTGGGGAGGTGCCCCATATTGAAAAGCATTATATAACGATTGAAATTTTGTTTTTACTTCTTCTTGTGTATAACCCGCTAAAGCAAAAGCTTTTTCTAATGTTTTAATCTCATGATTCCGAACAGCTCCACTAGACATTTCACACCCATTACAAACAAAATCATATTGATGAGCTAAAATATCTTCAATTGGTAATTTTTCTAAACTCGTTAATCCTCCTTTTGGCATACTAAAAGGATTATGCCCGAAATCATATTTTCCTTCTTCTTCGTTATATTCATACATAGGAAAATCATTTACAATACAAAACTCAAAACAATTTGGATCGATAAGTTCTAATTTTTTCCCTAATTCATCTCGAATTAATCCTGCTTGTTTTGCACATTTTTTCTCTTCTTTATCAGCAATAAAGAAAATAACAGATCCTTCTTTTAAATTTGTCTTTTCGATTAGTTTTTTTCTATCTTCTTCTGTCAAAAATTTATCGATAGGGCCTTTAAATTTCCCTTCTAATAAAGATAAATATCCGATTCCTGGCATACCTATTGACGTTGCATAATCGACAACTTCATTAAACCAAGAGTTTGGCTTATTGGCAATTTCATCGACAACAATAGACCGAACAGTTACTCCCCGAAATGGTTTAAATAGAGTTTCTTGAAAAATATCACTTACATCTTGAATAATTAAAGGATTTCTTAAATCAGGCTTATCTGTCCCATATTTTTCCATGGCTTCTTTATATGAAATTCTTGGAAATGGAACTGAAGTTACTTTTTTAGAAGAAAATGTTGTAAAAATTTCTTTAAAAATTTCTTCGCCAATTCGATAGACATCTTCTTCTTCCACAAAGGACATTTCAAAATCTAACTGATAAAATTCTAAAGTTCGATCTGCTCTTCCATCTTCATCTCGAAAACATGGCGCAATTTGATAATATCTATCAAATCCTCCTACCATTAATAATTGTTTAAAAATTTGAGGAGCTTGAGGTAAAGCATAAAATTTTCCATGATATTTTCGAGAAGGAATAATAAAATCTCTTGCACCTTCGGGAGAAGAAGCAGTAATAATAGGTGTTTGAATTTCACAAAATCCTAGATTCTCCATTTTCTGACGAATAAATTTCAACACACGAGAACGAAGTAAAATAGTATCGTGAATTTTTTTGTTGCGAAGATCTAAATAACGATATTTTAAACGAACTTCTTCATTTACTTCATGAGAAGTAATAATTTCAAAAGGAAGTACATTTTTCGCTTTGGAAATAATAGTCAATTCATCGACGACTACCTCGATTGTTCCAGTTAAAAGATGATCATTATAATCGTCTTCTTTTCTTTTTCTTACTTTTCCTTTTACTGTAATCGTCGATTCTTTTGATATTTCTGAAAATATTTTATCGTCATTACTAACTAATTGTATCGTCCCACTTTCATCTCGTAAGTCGACAAAAATAACACCGCCATGATCACGAATATTTTCTACCCATCCTGATAAAGTAACGATTTGTTTAATATCTTTTTCTTTTACTTTTCCACAATAATGAGTTCGATATTTTGTCATTTATCTATCCTCCTTTTTAAAAGTCACAAGATTTAGGAGTTCGAGGGAAAGGAATGACATCTCTTATATTTTCAACTCCCGTTAAATAAATAAGTAGTCTTTCAAATCCCATTCCAAATCCAGAATGTTTACATCCACCAAATTTTCTCAAGTTTAAATACCATTCTAAGCCTTGAGAAGACATTTTTAATTCCTTCATGCGAGAAATTAACTTGTCATAATCTTCCTCTCTTTGGGAACCTCCCATTAATTCGCCACTACCAGGAACTAATAAATCAACCGCCGCAACTGTTTTTTGATCATCATTTAATTTCATATAAAAGGCTTTTATTTCTTTTGGCCAATTATAGACACAAACAGGAGATTGAAAATATTCTTCTGTTAAATATTTTTCATGTTCACGAGCTAAATCTTCTCCTTGTTTAGGTTCAAATTCAAACTTTTTCTTACTTTTTTTCAATATATTAATGGCCTCTTCATGAGTAATACGCGCCGCTTTTTTTTCTAATACAATCTTTAGTTTATCTTTTAAGCCAGGTGATACAAATTGATCTAAAAAATCCATTTCTTTAGAAGCGTGTTGAAAAATATATTTCACGATGAAACGTAACATATCTTCTTCAATATCCATTAATTCTTCTAATTCACAAAAAGCAATTTCAGGTTCTATCATCCAAAATTCAGAAGCATGAGTTTTCGTATTTGAATTTTCAGCTCGAAAAGTAGGCCCAAAAGTATATATTTTTTTAAATGCTAAAGCAAAGGCTTCTCCTTCTAATTGTCCCGTCACTGTAAGTCCTACTTTTTTCCCAAAAAAGTCATCTTGATAATTAATTTCCCCTTCTTTAGTAAGAGGTAATTCATTTAAATTTAAAGTTGTTACTTTAAACATTTCCCCAGCCCCTTCTCCATCATTAGCTGTCAAAATAGGAGTATGAGTATATACATAACCTCTTTCTTGGAAATATGTATGAATTGCCATAGAAGCTAGACTTCGAATACGAAATACTGCTTGAAACAAATTGGTTCGTGGTCGTAAATAAGAAATTTCTCTTAAAAATTCTCTACTATGACGTTTCGGCTGTAAAGGATATTCTTCTACGGCATCCCCTAGTAATATAATATTATTTGCCTTTACCTCAAATGCTTGTTTTTCACCTTGAGAAGATACGATTTTTCCTCGTACTTCAATCGCAGAACCATTATGCAGTTTTGTTATCTCTTCAAAATCATCTAATTGATTATCATAAACAATTTGAATATGTTCAAAACAAGTTCCATCAGAAAAATCAATGAAACCAAATTCTTTTTGTTTTCGATGATTTCGAATCCATCCCTGTAATATAATTTCTTTTTCTTGATATTTTTCAATATCGTTAAAAAGTTCTCTTAATTCCATAATTATCGCCTTTCTATTTCTTCTTTCATCGTTGTTCTAGTAGTAGCTGGATTGGCTTGCCCTTTTGTCTTTTTCATTACTTGTCCTACTAAAAAGTCTAAAATATTAGTTCTTCCCTTTTTATACTGTTCAATAGCTTGTGGCTGTTCTTCTAATACTTCATTACATAGTTTTAGTATTTCATTATCATCGCCAATTTGTTTCATTCCTGATTCTTCTACAATCTTAATTGGTTCCTTTTCTTCTTGTAATGCTTGATATAATACTTCTTTCCCTTGTTTTGAAGAAATTTTACCATCTGATACCATTTGAATTAAATCGATCAACATTTTTGGTGTAACAAATATTTCTTCCATAGAAATTTCATATTTATTAATATGTCCTAAAATAATACTAGTAATCCAATTGGCTACTAATTTAGGATCTCCGCCTTCTTGAAGCGCTTTTTCAAAATACTCTGCCGTCGATTTTTCTTTTACTAAAATAGTAGCATCATAACGAGATAACCCATATTCAGTCATGTATTCTTGAATTCGCTCGTACTGTAATTTTGGAATTTCTTTTTTTATTTGTTCTAACCATTTAGAAGTAATTTTTACAGGAGGAATATTTGGTTCGATAAAATATTTATAATCGATGGCATCTACCTTGGAACGCATCGAATAGGTACACATATCTTCTGTATCAAAACGTCTTGTCTCTTGTAAAATTTTTCCTCCTTGTTCTAATATTTCTGTCTGTCTTTTAATTTCATATTCGATTGCCAATTTAACATTGTTAAAAGAATTAATATTTTTCATTTCAACTTTTGTTCCTAATTCTTTAGCATTTTCTTCCATTAAAGAAACATTAACATCACATCGCATCTGCCCCATATCACTTCTCGCATCAGAAGTATCAGTATATAAAAAGATACTACGTAACGCTTCTAAAAAAGCAATGGCTTCTTTGGCACTATGTAAACAAGGCTCTGTAACCGTTTCTAATAAAGGAACTCCACATCGATTATAATCAATTAAAGAAAAATTTCCAAAATGATCTAAGCTAGCAGTATCTTCTTCAAGATGAGTATCATGGATAAGAACTTTTTTATCTTCTCCATCGACATTAATCATGACATATCCATTGGTTCCAACAGGATGATGCATTTGAGTAATTTGATATCCTTTTGGTAAATCTGGATAAAAATAATTTTTTCTATCAAATATTAGGTATGAAGGAATTTCACAATTCATGGCAAGCGCTATCATCAATGATTTTCTCACTGCTTCTTCGTTAATAACAGGTAAAATACCAGGAAGTCCAAGATCTACTGTGGCAACATGAGTATTGGGGTCACTAGAATATTGATTAGCTGCCCCAGAAAAGTTTTTTGAATTTGATTTTAATTCACAATGTACTTCTAATCCAATTACTACCTTATACATGTTTTTCTCCTTTCGCAACGATATTTTTCATTCCCAATATTTCTTCCATTTTATAAGCCATATTTAATACTTCTCCATCTTCTTTTACTCTTCCTGTTAAGTTAATGCCAATTGGCATATGATTGACAAATCCACTAGGAATAGTAATGGATGGAAATCCTCCAAAATTACCAATAGCCATATGATTTTCCAAAATGAGATATCGATCGGATAATTGATCTGTCTTATCTCCAAACTTAGGAGCAATTCCCCCACTAGTTGGCATAATCATCCCATCATAAGTTTGAAATAATTCATTAATTTTATCGACTATCATACGTCGAATACGACCTGCATTTAAAAATAATTTTTCTTGATTTTCTTTTTGAAGAATATAACTTCCCAAAATAAATCTTCGTTTGATTAATTCAGAAAACCCCTTTGTTCTAGCATCAAACATAATATCATTGATACTTTTTCCTTCTCCTCTCGGTCCAAATTGAATTCCCGTCAAATTAGCATTATTACTTGTCGCTTCCGCACAAGAGATGGTCATATAGGCAGGATATATCGCATTAAGTAAATTTTTATCAATGGAAACCCCTTCAATTTCAAAACCAATCTTTCTTAATTGATCTAGTTTATCATGAAAATTTTTTAACGTTTCTAACAATTCTTCGTCTGAGCTATCAGAATAATTTTCAATATCACAAGCTTCTTTGATATAGAATAATTTCTTCCCTTTTATTTCGTTTTCCAACATATCGACATAAGAAATAGAATCATCTGGCAACGTCGTCATATCTTTTTCATCTTGTCCTTTTAATACATCTACTACGTAAGCAGTATCTTTTACATTTCTCGTAAAAGTTCCTACATGATCTAATGAAGAGGCAAAAGCAAAAAGTCCATAACGAGAAATTCTTCCATACGTCGGTTTAAATCCTACTACCCCTCCAAATGAAGCTGGTTTTCGAATAGAATCACCCGTATCAGATCCTAAAGCAAAAGGAACAATTCCAAGAGCAACCGCAGCAGCAGATCCCGCTGAAGAACCTCCAATAAGACGAGTTTTATCCCACGGATTACGTACGATTCCAGTATGGGCGGTCGTTCCTGTTCCTCCCATTGCTAACTCATCTAAAACCGTCTTCCCTACTAAAACAGCTCCCGCTTCTTTTAATTTTCTATATGCCGTTGCATCATAAACAGGAACATAATTTTTTAAAATATTGGAAGATCCTGTCGTCAAAATATTTTTCGTAGAGAAATTATCCTTTAATGCATAAGGTATCTCATTTAATACTGTTTTCCCTTTTGTCTGTTGATATTCATCTAAAATCGTAACAAAAGAATTATATATCGGTTGCATCTCTTTGGCTTTATCGATTGCTTCTTTAAACAGTTGTTTCCCTGTTACCTCTTGATTATCTAAAGATGTTCTTATTTCATCAATACTTTTATCCACATACATATTATTCCACCACCTTTGGAACACGAACTTGATCTTTATCGATCGCTTCGGTATTCTGTAATATTTCTTCCTTAGTAAGTTCTTCTGTTACTTCATCTTTTCTCCATTTTACATGAGTTAAAGGAAAAGGAAAGGTCATCGGTTCTACCTCTTTAATTCCTTCCATTTTTTCAATTAAATCCATTTGTTTTAAAATAATTTCAAATTCTTGTTGTAATGTTTCATATTCCTTATCATCCATATCAAACATCAACTTTCCGGCATAGTCTTTTAGTTTTTCTTTTGTTATCATCATATCATCCTTTCAATAAAAAACAGTTATAATAGAAAGGGACGAGAAAACTCATGGTACCACCCTTCTTATCATAACTGATATCTCCATTACATAACGGTATTACCCGAAATATCCTACTTTGTTCAGATATTTACTCCGCAGTGTTTTTCCTATTTGCTTTATTGTTAGCTTTCACCAATTCTAACTCTCTTTAAATAAAGGATAAATAGTACTCCTCTGCATCATCGCTTTTTAATAACATCATTATCTTATCAATTTTTAAGCTTTTTGTCAATTTTTTATACATCTTTTGACATACCTTTTTTAAATTTTATTTTTTTTTGAAACAAATATGCTATAATAGAAAAGAAAGGAGTGTTTATTTTGATAAATCGTAGTGAATTAAAAGAAAAAGCCAAAAAAAGTTTAGCAGGACATTATGGTGATGCCATTGTAGTTATTTTATTAAGTGCTATTGTAACTTCTTGTTTTAATGCAATAGGACAACTAGGATATTCCGAAGAAAGTACCATTTTCTTTCAATTAATCAGTACCCCTTTGCAACTAATTGTCTCTGGTCTTTTATTTTTTGGAATGCTTAGTTTTTTCTATAAAATTTCCAAAAATGAAGAGGTAGATTTTAGAGAATTATTTTCTAAATTTCAAATGTTTATTCCTTACCTTATTATTTCAATTTTAACTTCTGTCTTTGTTGTTTTATGGAGTTTCTTATTCATTATTCCAGGAATCATCGCTGGATTTGCTTATTCGCAAGTTTATCTAATCGCTTTAGAAAATCCAGAGAAAGATGCTTTAGAAGTTATCAAATTAAGTAAAGAAATGATGAGAGGATACAAATTAGAATATTTTATTTTACAATTAAGCTTCTTAGGTTGGGCTATATTAGGAGCATTTACTTGTGGTATTTTATATTTATGGATAACCCCTTATATGCTTGTTACAAACTGTAATTTCTATCATTTTATCAAAGAACAATATGAGAAAAAAAATGGAATAAACCAAGAAAATACGATTGAAGAAAAAAAAGAAGTAAAGGAAGAAGTAAAGGAAATAAAACCAAAAACAGTTTCTAATAGTTCTAGCTCTCAAAAAAGAAGTCCTGCCAAAAAAACGGGAACTAGTACCAAGAAAACAACTACTACGGCAAAGAAAGCAACAACGACAAAACCAAAGTCAACGACTACAAAAAAGACAACAAAAACAACAAAATAAAAAAGTACTAACTAATGTTAGTATTTTTTTTTAAAATAAACTTAATTGAACAGATTCATTCATATTATCTAAAATACCCATCGCTTTCATTCGATCTACTAAAGTTCCCGAAACTTTTCCTCGTTTTTGTAAATCTTCTATACTTAAAAATGGTTTCTTTTCCCTTTCTTCGACGAGAGTTTTAGCAACCGTTTCCCCTAGTCCATCAATGGTAATAAAAGGAGGAAGCAATGTGTTATCATCTAGTAAAACGAACTTTGTTGCTTCGCTTTTATTAATATCTAAAGGCGCAAAATGAATTCCCCGAGCAGTTGCTTCTAAAGCGACTTCTAAAACTTCTGAAATAGAAGTTTCTTTATTGGTAGCATCAAAACCTTTATCTTTAATCTCTAATAATTTTGATTTGATAGCATCATACCCTGCTATCATAGTTTCAATATCAAAATCACTACAACGAATAGAAAAATACGCTGCATAATACCAAAGAGGATGATGAACTTTAAACCAAGCGATTCGAAAAGCACTAATAACATATGCCGCAGCATGGGCTTTCGGAAACATGTATTTTATTTTTTTACAAGAACCAATAAACCATTCTTCAATATTGGCTGAACGTAGTTCCTCTTCATAATTTTTCCATTCATCTGGCAATTTAGAAGCTTTTCCCTTTCGAACAAATTCCATAATTTTAAATGCTTTTATCGGTTCTACTCCATGATACATCAAATACACCATAATATCATCACGACAGCCAATGACATCAGAAAATTCTACTACGTTATTTTGAATTAATTCTTGAGCATTTCCTAACCATACATCAGTTCCATGAGAAAGGCCAGAAATTTTTATTAATTCCGCAAATGTTTTTGGTTTTGTATCTACTAACATTTGAATAACAAAGTGAGTTCCAAATTCAGGGACTCCATAAGTTCCTGTCGGACATAGAATTTCTTCTTCCGTTACTCCTAATGGCTTAGGAGAGCAAAAAATTCCCATCGTTTCTTTATCATCTAATGGTATATCTTTAATTTCTAAATGAGATAAGTCCTGTAACATTCGAAGCATCGTCGGATCATCATGTCCAAGAATATCCAATTTTAAAACACATTCATCGATAGCATGATAATCAAAGTGAGTTGTTTTCCATAAAGAATTTAAATCATCAGCCGGATACTGATAAGGCGTAAAATCAAATACATCTTTATACCCTGGTATTACAACAATACCACCAGGGTGCTGTCCAGTCGTTCTTTTTACTCCCGTACAGCCAGCCGCCAATCGTTCTATTTCAGCACTACTTTTTTCAATTCCCTTATCTTCACAATAACCTTTTACATATCCATAAGCTGTTTTCTCGGCGACGGTACCAATCGTTCCTGCTCGATAAACATAATCTATTCCAAATAATTCTTTCGTATATTCATGAGCTCTCCATTGATATTCTCCAGAAAAATTCAAATCGATATCAGGTACTTTATCCGCATTAAATCCCAAAAAGGTAGCAAATGGCATATCTTGTCCTTCTTTATTCATAGGAAGACCACAATTAGGGCAATTTTTATTAGGTAAATCAAATCCACTAGAATATTTGGCTCCTAATGACTTCCCTTCATCATCATCAAAAATACTCGTTTTACAATTAGGACATAAATAATGAGCAGGAAGAGGATTTACTTCGGTAATTCCCATCATAGTAGCAACGAATGATGATCCTACCGAACCACGACTTCCTACGATATAACCATCATCATTTGATTTTTTTACTAACTTTTGAGCAATTAAATAAATAACATCAAATCCACCTTTAATAATTCCACTTAATTCTTGTTCGATTCGATCTTCAATTAATTTAGGTAAAGGATTTCCATATAAAGAATGAGCTTTCCCATAAACAAGATCTTTTACTGTCTGTTCAGAATTTTCAATTTGTGGAGAAAAAGGAACTCCGTGTGTCTGTGGTACAACATCATAAATTTCTGTTTTATCCGCAATTAAATTACTGTTTGTAACAACAATTTCATAAGCTTTTTCTTCTCCTAAAAAGGCAAAATCTTGAAGCATTTCTTCCGTGGTTCGAAAATGCTGACTAGGGATTTTTTTAATTCTTTTATTGGCTAAAGGATGAAGTCCTCCCCCTGGTACTTTTTGATTTACAATAATCTCCCGATAAATCTTATCCTCTTTGGTAAAATGATGAACATCTCCAGTTGCGACTACTGGTATATCTACTTCTTCTGCAAGCCGAATGATTCGTTGAACGTGTTTTTTTAAATCCCGTTCACTATTAAACTCTCCTTTATCAAGTAAATGACTGTATACATCTAAAGGTTGTACTTCAATAAAATCATAATATGTCATTAATTCTTTTAACTCTTTATCTGTTTTATATCTTCCTTGTTCAAAGATTTCACTATTACAACATCCACTACTAACTAATAAATTTTGACGATATTGATTTAATACACTTTTAGGAATTCTTGCATTATATAAGAAATATTTCGTATTGGCAAAAGAAACTACTTTAAATAAATCTTTTAATCCTTTTCCATTTTTAGATAAAATATTGACATGAAAATTTCTTCCATAACGATATACTTCTTCTTCCGAAATTAATTTATTTAAATCATTTAATGTATGATAACCTTTTTTCTTAGCTTCTTCCATCATCTTATAAAAAATATAAGCGGTTCCTCTAGCATCATAATTTGCTCTATGATGGGCATCTTCATCCCAAACAATTCCATAACGTTTTGCTAAAGCGGTTAAATTATTTCGTTTACTTTCTTTATCCAATGTCCTTCCTAATTCCATCGTATCTAAAATAGGATTTTTTAAATCTCCTAATCCGTATTTTTCATATAAAATTTGCAAATACGAGCTATCAAACTTAGCATTTTGAGCTACTATAGGATAATCTTTGGCAAACTCAAAAAATTCTTTAATGGCCTCTTCTTCTGTTACCCCTTCTTTTAACATGGTATCAGTAATTCCGGTCAACTGAGTTGTAAAAGTAGAAAGCGGATATCCAATATTAATAAAAATATCTTTTTCACAAACAACTTCTCCACGATCCAATAAGACTGCTCCGATTTCAATAACATCGGTATACATAGGACTTAATCCTGTCGTTTCTACATCAAAAACAACATATTTATTACTAAAAATGTCAGAATCATTTCCATTTTTACAAATAACGGGTTCTTCATCGACTATCGTTAACTCTGTTCCATAAATAGCTTTAAATTTTTCTTCTTCTTTTTCAATTCCTTTATTGATTGCTTGAACATCATGAAATACTTCAATAAATCCTTGAACCCCATTATGATCGGTTATTCCAAAAGCTTTATGTCCCAATTTATGAATTCTCTTAGCAAGACCTTTATGAGGAAGAACGCCATCCATTTGACTCATCATAGTATGAGTATGTAATTCTACTCTTGGAATAGGAGCTTCATCCTTTATTTGAATATCTTCCTTTTTAATCCAAGTAATATCATATACAGAAAGAACTAATTCATGTTTATAGGAATCATTTTGAATTTTTCCTCTAAATAAAAACCAAGATCCTATTTTTAACTCTTTTTTTAATTCTTTAAAACCCTCTGTTTCACTTTTTTTACAAAACACATTAGCAAACATACTATTCGTATCATCTGTAATTTTTAAGGTAAATAAGTTAAAATTCGTAAGTTCTTTTATTTCAACATCAAATATCTTTGCTTCGACAATAACACTTGGCTCTTCATATAAAATGTCGCTTAATTTCGTCGTCTTCCCTTTTATTTCTTTTCCCTTTATTATTTTTGATGTTACTTCTACGGAATTTTTCTTTAAATTATTTTTTATTTTTTCTATTTCAGCTTCTACTTCATGACTTTTATTGATATCAATTTCATGTTTTATTTTTATTTTGCCAAATCCTATTTCTTCCAATCTCTTTATTAAATATTTTTCAATGCCTTTTAATTTTATCACTTCAGCGTTACTCGCTGATTCGATAGTAAGAACATCTTGACAAAGAGATACCTTATTATCTAAACACATCGATAAAAGAGGAAGTTCTTCTATTTTTTTTTCTAATAAATAGCGATAATATTCTTGAATTTTTTCTTCCTTTTTTTCTTCGACAGAAAAAATTAATTGTATCTTTTTAAACTCCTGATAAGTTTCTTTTATTTTTGTTTCAAGTTCATCATAAATATCAGTTGGTAAAAATTTTTTTAAGGTAATATAAAATTGATAGGAATCTTTCTTTTTATTTCCTACTATTTTATCCAATGTAGCTTCTTTAAAATAACTCTTATGTTCTTTATCAAAATTTATTTTTTCTAATAATAAACTGATGTTGTCTTGCATACTACCACCTTTTTTTATTTTATCAAAAATTAAAGCAAATGGGAATATGAAATAAAAAGAATTCTACCCCCACGGAATAATTTCTGGGTTCATTCTAATTTTGGTCGTTTTTTCTGAGTAAATAGTCCCTTCTTTCATTAAAATTATTTTATCACCTATTAAAGCAATTCCTGGATTATGAGTCACAATTATTATTGTGATATTCTCTTTTTCATTAATCATCACTAAATATTTTAATATTTTTTTCCCCATTCTTTCATCTAAACTTCCCGTTGGTTCATCACAAAATAATACCTTTGGCTTTTTTAAAATGGCTCTAGCAATCGCAACTCTCTGTTGTTCTCCTCCGGATAATTGTTTTATTTGATAACGACGTTTATCTTTTAATTCTAACAGATCCATTATTTCATTTATTTCTGATTTTCCCTTTTCTTTCCCCTTCCCCATTAATATATTTTGATATACATTGAGATTTTCTAACAAATTATATTTTTGAAAAATAATACTAATATATTTTTTTCGAAATTTTGTCATTTGTCTTTCTGAAAAAGTACTAATATTTTTTTCTTCATAATAAATGGTTCCCTCCGTTACCTTATCAATTCCCGACAATACATTTAATAATGTCGTCTTCCCACTTCCGGAAGGACCTAATATCACGATGATCTCTCCCTTTTTAAAATCGAGAGAAATTTCCTTTAAGGCTTTCCTTTTTTCTTTTCCCACTAGATATTCTTTTCCGACATTCGTCGTTCTAATACAATAATTCATATCATTCTCCTTTCAATAAGATCATATTAGAAAAAATTTTTTTAGACAGAAACAAAACAGAAAAATAGATAATAAAAATTAATAGTAACCCAATCAATATTTTTTGCCATGATAAAGTAATTAAAAAAGAAAAATTCATCTTTTGAGCAAGAAAATGAAGACCCTTCTTTATTAAGAAAATCATACAAGGAATCGCTAAAAAATAACTGATTAATAAGAAAGGAATATATATTCGAAGTACCATCTTTTCAATTTTTTTATCACTATATCCAAAGACTTTCATAAGACATATCAATTTTTTATTTTCTTCCACTATGATATTGGTAATAAATAGAAGGAGGAAAAAGAAAAGAGAGAAAAAACATATCATAATAAAAGAAAGGAAAAGTCGAAAACGATCGATTTCTTTTTTAAAATTTGTTTTTATATCACAAATATGATATGTTTGTGATATAGAGTTCAATCTATCATACGAATTGTCATTAGTCCGAATTTGATTATAACCACCTACTAAATTGATATCTTCATTTACATATTCTCTTTTTCGATAAATATAAGATCCGACCATATCCTTTGTAATTCCAACAATATGATAATATTTCTTTTCTCCACCTATCGTTAAAGAAAGAAAATCCCCTTGTTTCAAAGAGTATTTTTGTTTTATCAAACGATTGATTATAATACTATTTTTTTCTTCTAATTTTTCGGTAATATCTTTATTCTTATCATCTTTTAATCTACTATAGTGATTGATTACATCAATTCCTAATACAGTAATCGTATTCCCATGAAAAGTAGTATCCAACGATAATATATAATCATCTCGGGAAGAATATCTTTTTGTTTCTATCTGATTAAAATAAACAATATTTTGATAAGATGCAGAAAACGTTTGTTTTAATAAAATATCAAATAAATCAATTCCTACTAAAATAAAAATGATAAATAAACTACTTAAAAAGGAAAAAATACTGATCAATCCTATTTTCCCTAAAGAACGAATCGTAAAAATAATACGAAAGCGAAAAGAAAAAGGAAAAATAGAAAAGAAACGATGAAGATAAGAAAATGTTTTTTTGATGTGCTTTTCTGGTTGAAGAAGAAAAATTACCTTTTTATGAATAACAAAGAGAGTTAGAAAAAATTGAGAAAAGGAAAGAAAAACGAAAGGAAAAAACAGACAAATTTTTAGATATACCAGATTATGAAACGTTGAAGGAAGTGGTAATAAATAAGATCCAACAAATATTTTAATTAAAAAGGGAGAAAGAAAAGTTCCAAAATAATAGCCTAAAATCCCACCGATTCCTACACATAAAATAGGATAAACAAAATAACTTATCAAAATAAAAGAAGAGGAATAACCCAATGCTTTCAAAATTCCAATTTGTCTTCTTTCTCTTTGTAATTGATGTTTCGTTGCCATAAAAAGAAAACAAGAAGAAAGAAAAAGAAGCAAGAATAAAAGAAAGGACGCTAATAGTCGATTAGTCGCAAATTCTAATTGTAATTTTCCAATTCTTGTCATTCGTTCTAATGTATTTAATGTAAACGGTATCCCTTTTAAAGAAAATATTTTTAAACTACCTTCGCCTTCTTCAATTTCTCCTTTATCATTTATTTTTACCGCAAATGCACGAGGAACTTTTTCTTGATAATCAATACTATAAGAAATTTCTTCTTCTCCTTTTATCATCTGATATTCCCAAGGCGTAACATAAATGATATTTTCTTTTTCTTCTTCATAAAAAGGAAGAGCAAGATGAAAAAGAGGATAAATATAATCAGAAGCATAGGCAAAACCTACTACTTTATATTCTTTTTTATCAATCGAATAAAGGTCTCCTAATTGAATCCCGTGTTTTCTTGCGAACTGAGGTAACATCGTCATTTCATCTTTATGTTGAGGAAATCTTCCTTTTAAAAGATAAGGTTTATTAATACGAATATTTTTTTGATAAGGAAGTATTTTATAATAATAATTTTTTTCTTTGATTTCTTTTGATAATTTTACTTCATAATCAAAATGATTTTGAGAGGATAATCGCTTTAATGTTTTTTCAATAGAAGAAGAAAATCCCACCGAAATATCTTCTACGTTTTGTTTTTTTAAATACTGATAATATTGATTTTCTAAAACATCTAAAGCAAGATTAATTGACGTATAAATTCCTGTCGATAAAAAAAGAAAAAGAATAATAATGATTGTTTGCAGTTTTTTTTCTTTTATTTCTTTTAATACATTTAAAAGTAACATCATCGAAAAGGAGAATACTCTCCTATCTTACCATTTTCCATCTGAAAAACAATATCAGCAATCGAAGTAACAAAAATGCTATGAGTAACAATCAATATTGTAGTTCCTCTTTTTTGATTTATCTTTTTTAAAAGATCTAATACCCTTTTTTCATTTTCTCCATCTAAACTTCCTGTTGGCTCATCACAAAATAAAATAAGAGGATTTTTAGCACATGCTCTAGCAATTGATACTCTTTGTTGCTCTCCGCCCGATAATTGATAAGGATACTTATTTTTATGAATTTCTAAGTCCATTTCTTTTAATAAATAGGCAATAGAAATTCTCTTTTTTACGACATTAGCTCCTAATTCAATATTTTCTTTTACTGTTAAATTCGGAATTAAATTATAATTTTGAAAAACAAATCCCATATAATTTCTTCGATATTGTAGTTGCTTTTTTAAAGAAAGTTGATTCCATAACTGATTTTGAAAATAAAGATATCCACAACTAATCGTTTCTATTCCAGCAAGTATATTCAATAACGTTGATTTCCCACTCCCTGACGGCCCCACAATAGCAATAATTTTCCCTTTTTCAATAGCTAAATTAATCTGATTTAAAACTAATTTTTTCACCTTCCGTTGAGAATATATTTTACTTACATTTTCTAGCTTATATAATAGTGTCATTTTATCACCCACTGAAATTATAAAAAACTCTTCTTTCCTTGACAAATAAAACTTTTACAAATTTGATAAACGATTTCTTTTATAATTCCTTTTTTTTCATCTTTATTTCTTTGTTTTTTCTATTTTTATCCTCTTATTTTTTTTATTTCTATCATCAAGGTTAAAATTAATCTATTTTTTTTTACAAATTTCGTATAAAACTACTTGTCAAATCATAAAAAATAATGTATACTTTAAGAGTCCAAAACAAATGGGCCTATAGCTCAGCTGGTTAGAGCGCACGCCTGATAAGCGTGAGGTCGATGGTTCAAGTCCATTTAGGCCCACCAGTTGGATAATAAACGACCATAGTGTCGTTTTTATTATTGAAAGGAAATTTCTATGGAGAAAGAAAAAGTAGTTCATCCTTTAAAGCCAATTTATCGCAATGATTCTAAAATTTTAATATTGGGATCATTTCCTAGTCGAAAATCAAGAGAAGAAATGTTTTACTATGCTCATCCTCAAAATCAATTTTGGAATATTATGAGTGATTTATTTCATGAAAAAATAGAAAATAAAACGCAATTTTTATTAGATCATCATATCGGATTATGGGATGTCATTTCTTCTTGTGAAATCATTGGTTCAAAAGATAGTAGTATTAAACATGTCGTTTTAAATGATATTGAAAAAGTAGTAAAAGAAACCGAAATTACTGCTATTTTTACTGTAGGTAAAAAAGCATTTTCTCTATATCAAAAATATGTGGAACCAAAAACTCACATTTGTCCTATTTACCTTCCTTCTACAAGTCCATTATATTCTAAGATGAAATACGAAGAAAAAAAGAAAGAATTTGAAATTATCCTTTCTTTTTTATAAATTATTTACTTTTAAATTGAACCGTAACATACATCTTTTTATCAAAATTTTCTTGCACGCTTCTCATAATATTATTTGCTATTTTGGTATCATGCTCTGTACTATCTACTACTACCTTAACCTGATCTTCTTCGATTTTAACAAACGTTTTCAGCTGATATTTTTCTTCTAACGCTTTACTAATGCTTTCTTCTTTCCCTTTTATAATGTTTAATTCTTTCATTTTCTCAAAAGCATTATTTTTTTCATCAACACTTGATTTCGTATCATTTAATACTAATTTCAAAGCATCTAATTCTTCCTTTAAATCCTCTTCTGCCTCTACTTTTAACGTCGTAATTACATCGCTTTCTTCTACCTCCGCACTTACCTCTGTTGCTTTACTATCTAAATTATCTTTTGTCAATAATAATTCTGAAGGCATTGTAATATAGTAAACACTTAATACTAATATTAAACTAAATAACGTTAAAAACCATAAATTTTTTTTATTTATCATATTTCCCTCCTAGTGCATTTTCTCTACTTAACAATATGTTTTTCATTTTAAATTATTCCAATAAAAAAAAAAATAAGTTTATAAACTTATTTTTTATTTTTAATTTCTTCTTGAATCATAGAGATAAATTGTTCGATTGATACTGTCGTTGTTTTTTCTTCCCCATGTCTACGATAACTAATTTCTTTATTTTCTTTTTCTTTATCACCAATTACTAATACATAAGGAATTTTTTTCGTCTGATTATCTCTCATTCGATATCCTAATTTTTCTTCTCTATTATCTACTTGAACACGAATATTCAACTCTACTAATTTCTTCTCTAATTCTTTTGAATATGCTAGATGATATTCGTTATTAACTGGTAAAATAGACACTTGAACAGGTGATAACCAAAGTGGAAAATTTCCGGCATAGTGTTCAATTAAAATACCGATAAATCGTTCAATCGATCCAAAAATTACTCGATGTAACATAATTGGTCTTTTTTTACTACCATCTTTATCAATATAAGTTAAATCAAATCTCTCTGGTAAATTGGCATCTAATTGAATCGTTCCACACTGCCATACACGTCCTAGTGAATCTTTTATATGGAAATCAAGTTTAGGTCCGTAAAAAGCTCCATCGCCAGGATTAATTTTACATTCATGCCCCGCTTTATGACACGCCTCTTGTAATATTTTTTCACTACGATTCCAAGATTCTATCGTTCCGATAAATTTATCCTCTGGTCTCGTAGATAATTCAATTTCATAAGTTAAATCAAATATTTTATAAATACGATCGATAAAACTAATCAAAGAAATAATTTCTTCTTCAATTTGATCTTCTCTCATAAAGATATGAGCATCATCTTGAGTAAAGGTACGAACGCGGAATAATCCATTTAATGCCCCACTAGCTTCATGACGATGTACTTGTCCTAATTCTCCAATTCGAATTGGTAAATCTTTATAAGAATGAAGAAAATTTTTATAAACTAACATTCCTCCTGGGCAATTCATTGGTTTAATGGCAAATTCTGTTTCATCAATTTTTGATGTGTACATATTTTCACGATAATTTTCCCAGTGACCTGATACTTCCCATAACTCTTTACTTAACATAATAGGAGTTTTTATAAAGTCATATCCCTCTTTTGTATGTTCTTCATACCAAAAATTTTCTAGTATATTACGAAGAATCATTCCTTTTGGTAAAAAGAAAGGAAAACCAGGACCATATTCACTAATCATAAATAATTCTAATTCTTTTCCCAACTTTTTATGATCACGCATTTTTGCTTCTTCTAGGAATTGTAAATGAGCTTCTAAATCTTTTTCATTTTCAAAACAAATTCCATAGATACGTTGTAACATTTTGTTATGGGCGTCCCCTTTCCAATAGGCACCACTCACTTTTAAAAGTTTAAAATGTTTACATTCTTTTACACTATCGACATGAGGTCCTCGACAAAGATCCGTAAAATCTCCTTGGGAATAAATGGATATTACTGTCGAATCTTCATCCATACGATTAATTAAATCGATTTTATATTCATCTCCTTGAAATTGCTCTAAAGCTTCTTCCTTAGAGATTTCATGACGAATAATCTTTTTCCCATCTTTGGAAATTTTTTTCATTTCATGCTCAATTTTTTTCAAATCTTCTTCTTTAATAACTGTATCACCTAAGTCGATATCATAATAAAAACCTTCTGCGATAACAGGTCCTACCCAAAATTTTGCTTGTGGATATAGGTGTTTTACTGCTTGTGCTAATAAATGGGCACAACTATGATTTAAAACACTTAACTTTTCGTCTTCTTTAATATTTATCATTTTATCACTCCTTTTCTTATTTTGACTTTTCATCAATTAAAAACGCTCCTTTAAGGAGCGTCATTACGCGGTACCATCCTACCTTATTACTTTATTAGATAACGGAATTACCGGAAATCTCTTTCGAGTTCAATTCGTGAGTAGTAATTATTAAAGTCCTTTATCAACTTCCACCAACTGCTGACTCTCTTTAAAATTTTCTTTAATAATCATGTCTCAGTCAAAATATTTATAAGCTTATTTTATCTCTTCTCTCTCTTTTTGTCAATAAGATTTTCTTTTTTGTTTTTCCCTCTTTTTTTCAGGAATATATCCTTGTGCCTGATTAAATTCTAAAGCAAGATTTTTAATTTCCTCTTCTTCTTCTTTTTTGTTTTCCAGATAAGGATGATTGATTATTTTTTTCAAATACTGTTGTAAATAAAGGCCTAAATAAGTAGTTGGAGCAGTTTCAATAAATGAGTTTTCTCTTCTTTCTATTTGATAGCTTCTTTCTACTCTCTCATCTAAAATAGAAAAAATGTGATGTGCTTTTGATTTTTCAATTTGATGTAAAAGATGAGCTATTTGATTATGATTTTTTTGAATCAATTCATCATTATCAAAAGGATAATGACAGTAGATAAATGGTCTATCTTGTCGTTGAAAATAACTACCTAATTCTTTATTTAAAAGTTTGATAGTCATTTCATAAATATCATTGATATTTTCGATAGAAGAAGATAAATCAAAACTTCGAAGAGCATAAAATAAATATTTTAAATTTTCAATTTCTCGATAGTTAGAAAGATCTTTTTCTTGATACATATCATCTATTTTTATTTTTCCTAAAAAAGGTTCTACCATTCCTATTTTCTCTTTTGAATCGATAGGAATTTGAAAAGTTATCGTAGGATACTCATTTCCCACCTTAAATTTAGGAATACTAAATTGATAATTATTTTGGTGTAATAATTTTCCTTTTAACTTTTTTTCTTCCTCTGAATCTTTTTCTATCAAAGCAGCTATATCTAGTATATGAATTCTTAAATTACACGTTCCTTGTTCATCATAATAAATTGAATAAGCATAATTTCGATTGCTTTCTAAAATAAAAGTTTGGGGAACATAAGAAATATTTCTAACTTCATCAGGATGAAGATGTAAAAAACGATAAATGTGATCTTTTTTAGGTAATTGCTGATAAGTATTAAAAAATTCTGTTTTAAACTGTTGAATCTGATTTAAAACTTCTTCTCCTGCACTAATCATCAAATTAGAATATCCTTTTTCTTCAGAATAACGATTTAAAAATTGAATCTTATCTTCTAAATCAAATTTTATTTTATCATCGGCTAAACTTTCACGATAATCATAAGAATCAATCATTTGTTCCAACTCATCTAAATCAAGATAAACATTTTCTACTACGGCCGATTGTTTCCCTTTCACATATTGACGAAAATCAAAAATTCTATCTTTTAAATATTGTTTTTCTTCTTCAAAAAGAGGATTTCCATACGCAAAAAATTCTTTTATAATATTAAGATAGTACTTAGGTTCAATATATTCCATTTTTTGATTTGCTAATTTATATTTCATATTGAGAATATAATAATCTAATATATCAACTAATATATGCCCTTCTTTTCCTCTAGCACTTCGAAATTCTTTTATTTCTTCTAACAATCTTTTTATATAATAATAATTTCTTTCTTCTGGTAAAAGAGAAATTAAAATTTCATAATAATAATCTTTTGGAAACTCTTTTTGGCAATTTTCAAAACAACGTATTTCCTGTTGAAAATAATTTCGCCATTGTTTTAACAACATTCTCTCCTGTTCTTGTTCTTCTTTTGATAAGGAACTATCTGATAAAAACAATAATTTTGTCCGAATAATATCACTACAAATATAAATAAAGCATTGTTTTTTTTCTTTATCAAAGTGATCTACTAAATGCAATACACTTTCTAATAAAGAAGATTGATGACATAGATTTTTATTTTTCAATATCATAATTGCTTCGATTACCATATTATCATCTTTATCTTTTTGATTAGAAGATAGTAACTTTGAATAATCGATAGGATAAGTATCCTTTTTTTGAAGACGTTTTTGTTTTTTTTCTTCTTTTAGTAGTAATTCATTTTGAAGATTAATTAAATAATTAATACTTTCTAACGAAGACTTTACTTTTTGACGAGCTTCTTTATTTGTTTGAATTTTATTTTGATAAATTGGATATTCTTTTAAATATTGTTTAATTTCTGTCTTTTGAAAAACGGGATGTAAAAAAAGAGATTTTTCTTCTTCTAATATTTTACAAAATTGCTTAAATAATTTTTTCTTTTCTTCCTTTAAACGAATTCTTTCATATTCATATTCGTTTCTTACTTTAATAAATAGTTTCTTTTTTTTCTTAGGACTTTTCTCAATAGAATAAGTTTCTAACATAGCTTCTACTTTATGATTAATAAAATATCTCGTTAAAAAAATATCGTGAAAAGCAGAAAGTTCTCTTCTTAAATGAGCATTTTCTGACACTTTTTTCCTCGTTTCTGAAGGAATATTTTCCTGATAAATTTCTTCTCGAAGAAAACGAAGTTCACTTTGTCTTTTTTTTACTTGCTTTATTTTTTTTCGCAATTGTTCTAAGTTATCAGAATCATCTTTTTTTAAAGCAATATTTTTTAAACTGATATTTTTTTCTCTTTCAATATCCAATTGTAATAACATTTCACTAATAATTTCATAACATGTCGTTACATCATATTTCATCAACTCTTGTTTTATTTTTTCATATGAATTATTCGTTAGTAATTCTTTTCCAATATTTGTTATCTCATCCATATAAACCATTCCCCCTGATTCATTTATTTTCTTAAATTCTTACTCATTAATGACATTTCTTCTGTCAATTGATTAATTCTTTCTAATATTCTTCTTGCTTTAATTCCTTCAATACCATCTTTACTAATACTTAAATGTTCTTCTAACGATTTTTTATCTAAATTAGAAGTAAAAAAAGTCGTTAGTCCCTCTTGCATACGATATTGTAATATCGGCGATAATACCTCATCTCTACTCCATGAAGTAGAATTTTCTGCCCCGATATCATCAATTAATAAAAGAGGTACTTTCTTTAAATAATCAATTTGATCAATATATTCTCCTGTTTTAAAATACCCTTTTAAATTAGCTAAGTATTCTGGCCAAAATACGATGGCACTCTTGATTCCTTTTTTTGCTAACTCATTAAACATTGCGGAAAGCAAATAAGTTTTCCCACTTCCAAAACTACCATATAGATATAATCCTTTTCCTTCTTTTGTCGTTTGATATTTTTTAATAAAATGTTTCATCCATTTAATTAGTTCAAATCTTTTTTCATCATCGATATAAATTTCTTTCATAGAAGCATTTTTTATTTCTTTCGGTTCTTGAAATGAGTACACATTTTCTTGATATTTTTTTTCTTTTAAATATTTATTTTGATACTTACAAGCCTGATACCCAAAAGTTAATTTTTTCTTTCTTTTCATTGGTAGATAAGCATATCCAGAAATTTTATTTTGACATTCAAAAAGGCCATTACATTTTTTACAATGATCATATTCTTCAGATGATTCTTCCAATAAAGAAGTATATTTGGAAAGTTCTTCATAGCTCATTTTCAATTGATTTACCATATTTTCAAAAGCAGAATTTTTTTGTAATACCTCTTGAAATTCATTCATAAGATGATCATTTAAATCATTGCGATAATCATATCGATTAATTTCCTCAACTACTGTCTTCACTCTATCACCTACTTAAACTCTTCTAACATTTCTTTCATCTCTTCTACTTTTTCTTTTGAAGCTTGTTGTTTTTCAAAATCTTTTTCTAACCATTCTAATTTTTTTTCAACCTTTTTCGTATTTTTTTCTTTCTTATAAGTATTTCTTTTCTTATGTTCTTTCGAAGCTAATACCATCGCTTGTTCGACCGTTTCAATTTTACTTCTCGAAAAAAGTCCAGCGACATCTTCGACATAAGATCGAATTAATTTATTATCACTTTCTTTTAAGATATAATCCAAAAGAACATTGACAACACCTGGATTCAAATTCATATCAATCAATAAATACTCTAAAATTGCAACTTCTGATTTCGTTGGCCTTCCCCCATTATGTTTACTCATCAAGAAATCATAAGGTGATGTCGTTTCAAATTGATAAATTAATTTGTCTTTTTTCGATTGATAAGTTCCTTTTTTACGTAATGTTTCTGGTTGGTTCTTATATGCTAAACTAGGTAATTTACCACTTGTTTCAAATTGATAAAATTTACGACAATTTTCTTTTAATCGCTCTTTATCAATTTGTTTTTTCTCATTAATAGAATTTTTGATTAACTCGCTCATTTGCGTATCATTCATATCATAAATAAAACCTAATTTATGAATATATTCTTTCATCGATAAAGTGATACTTCTTATATTCAATATTTCTTCTGGTATTAAAGATAAAATATTATCTATATTTAATGAAGAAGTCATTTCTAATTTTACATGATTTCTTTTTTTTATATCGTCTACTACTTGTTCCAAAGTTGTCGTACTAGTACTATCATAAATTTCTTTAAACCGACATGTAATATCTTCATAATTTTTTAAATTTATCTCAGGAAGTTTAAAATATTCCATCACTTTTTCGTATTCTTGACTACCAATATTATTATATAGAGAAACAGATAAAATTGGATTTAAGAAAAAATCATAGGCACTCAAAGGAGAATACATCTCATAGACAAAATTATTTACTTTATCTTTTTTTACATAAATTTTTAATAATCCAATTCCTTCTAATCGTTCTCGACTTTGAATAATATCTTCTAAACTCATTCTCATATTTGTCATCAAATGATGATGAGTCCATTCTTGAGACATAAATTCCATTTTATCAAGATATGACCATAGGGAAAAATAAAGACTTATCGCCACAGAGCCAACAATTGGTTGATAAAGCATTACTAAAAGTTTTCGATCATTATCATTTAAAATTGTTTTATTAACTACCATAAAAGTATCGGCTGGTAAGACTCTTTCTTTAAGCATTCTCTTCCCCTCCTAATACATCTAGTTTATCACAAATCACCAAGGTTTAAAAGGAATTTATAAAAAAAATCACCGAAGTGATTTTATCGTTTATGAATTTTTTTAGAATTGGCATATTCAATATGAACCCTTTGCACAACAGCAAGAGATAACACTAAAGTTAACGTAAACGATCCACCATAAGATAAAAAAGGAAGCGGAATACCGGTAAGAGGCATTAGGCCAAATAACCCACCTAAATTAATAATAATATGTAAAAATAAATAAATGGCCATACCAAAGCAAATATATTGCCCTCGTATAGTATTACTCAAAGAAGATAATCTCAAAATACGATACAATAATATAATATATAAAATTAAAATAAATGTAGTAACAAAAAATCCATATTCTTCACCGATAATGGCAAAGACAGAATCTGTATGAGATTCTGGAATATAGGATTTTTGCTTACTATTTCCAATTCCTACTCCAAAAAGGCCTCCAGAATTAATGGCAATAAATCCGTTACAAATTTGATATCCTCCCTCTTCATAATCAGAACAAGGATCGAAAAAATGAAACCGACTAGATTGAGCCGCAGTAAAAATTTTACCAGCATTGGCAATTAAGAAAAAACATCCAATCAGTGATAAAATTCCTAGTAAAATAATTATTTTAAATTTTTCTATTCGTAAAATAGGACTTGCTAGAAACATACACCCAAAGATAAGGGAAACAACAATCATCGTTCCTAAATCCCTCTGTAAAAAAATTAAAGCCGGGAAAAAACAACCAACAAACAAAATGATGGCAATCATACTATAATGATCGATCCCTTTCGTTCTTAATTTTTTATAAAATTGTTCAAATAACATAGCAAGGCAAACAATCACAACTGGCTTGGCAAACTCACTTGGTTGAAACATAAAACCACCAATATTAATCCAGTTCTGATTTCCACTATAAGTTTCCCCATAAAGAGAAACAGCAATCGATAATGTGGCAATCACAAGAAAGGAAACAAGGCCAAAAAAACGATAACTTTTCGTAGGAATTGTTAAGATAATACAAGATAAAATAGACCCTACAAATAAAATAGCTAATTGTTTAATAAAATAATTATAGATAGAAGAGCTATATCGTATAACTGATACTTGGCTAGATGCTGTTACGATATTTAATAAACCAAACACAAATAAACCAATTGTAATAATTAGTAATATCTTGTCCATATTACGAAACGTTTTCACTAGCCCTTTCATATCCTATCACCTTATTCTATCATATCATAATATTTAAAATTAAGAAAGCTAATTAATCATTTTTCTATTCAATATATATAGGCCAATACATTCACAAAAGCAAAAGTATTGAGTACTATATATTAGATTAGAATAGGAGGGTAGCGTATGTATTATTACGGTGGATATCAAGGTTATGGTTGCGGAAATCCTTGTGGTGGATATCAATCTGGCGGATATGGTGGATATGGTGCCGGATATGGAGCAGCTATAATCTTAGTATTATTTATCTTATTAGTCATCATTATTGGCGCTAGATCATTTGGCGGTAATTACAATAACTAAAAGATAATAAAAACGACAAGAATTATTTCTTGTCATTTTTTATAACCATAAAATCCCAATAATCATTAAACTTCCTAAAAAAAGATAAATGAATTGATTACTATTTAAGTCACTTTGTTTTTTGATTTGATACAAATAAATAACACTAGCAAATATCAACCCTATTACTAAGATCAGATAAGAAAAGCATCCCAATAGAAAAGAAACGATAATAGCAAGAAGTAAAGTATATAAAAACGGTAATAAAGAAATAGCAACGATATCTAATAATTGATAAAAACTAATTTCTTTTTTCATTATTACTTTTGTAAAACATTGAATTAGAATGTTAAAAAATAAAATAGAGGCAATAATTAATATACTATATATTATAAAATTTCTAAAATAAGGATACGAAATCAATAAGAAACGAGGTTGCATACGATATGACATCTCTGTAAAGAAAAAGCCAAATAACATCGATATAGCACTAATTAATAACCAGCTTTGATTGGTATGGCTTCCTTTAGAATATTCATCTAATGTATCAAAAGGTTTTTTTAAAAAATCAATAATGATATTATTATTTTCTATTATCTTTTTCTCTTTCCTTTTTTCTCGACAATCACAAGTTTTTCCTGGTTCTAATTTTTTTCCACATTGTGAACAATACTTCATATTACCATCTTCTCCTATCTATATTTTTTATCACAAATTTAGAATTTACATAATCAAATTCAAAAACATATACCTCTTGATGATAAATTGTCTCTGTTTTTTTATTTTCTTCTACTTTCGCTTGATAGTCAATAGTCGCTACTACTTCCAAACAATTTTCTTCATTCATATATGAATCTTTAATAGAAGAATCACTAAACTGAATACTTTTTACATTGGAATTCGTTAATCTTTCTTTTAAACGATCATAAACATCTTCTAACGATACAGTAATATCTTTTTGAATACTAGAATAACTCTTTTTTTGAAGGGCAGAAGAATATAGGCGATTCAACATAGTCGTCATTTGTTTTTGCAAATTATTTTTTACGGTATTTTCTAATGTTACTGTTGAAATAAAATATGTTTGATCAGAAGAAACCTCAAATTTTTTATCTACTGTTAAATTATTAGGTAATGTCGCATTAATTTGATATTCCCCTTTTATCATAGTAGGAATTCGATAAATATCAAAATAATCATCTTCTTTTTCCACTTTATATTTTGATATATCTTTATTATCGATTGTAATAGTTGATCCTTTCATAATTTTTAATTCAATATTTTTAACCATTTGTCCACTATCTACTTTCCATTTATTAAATAATGAATTCTTTTCTCTATTTAATAAAATTTGAACATATTTTTTTTGATTATAATCGGTATATTCAATTGTTACGACAGCTTTTTTATTTCCTTGTTGAACAGATATTACTTCATAATCATCCGCATTGATTTTTTCCATTTTTTCTTCCAACATTTGTAAAGAAGAAAACTCTGTCTTTTCCCCCTCTAAATAAGAATATACTTTTTTAGTATCATTTTTTATAATCGTATTAAAATATTTCATCGCTATTGTTTTAGGACTTGTTAAAAAAGAAACATACTGATATCCTCCTAATAAAAGAAGAAAACCAACAACAATTGCTACTAATATGCCAATCGTCTTTTTCGTAATTTTCATTGGCATAATAGAAATAGTTAATTTTTCTCCACATTCATCGCAATACTTATCACCTAGTTTTTTTTCTTTTTTACAATTTTTACAATACATCATAATCACCTCATCTATTTTAAGAATAGCAAGAAAAAGTGTGAAAAATGTGAAATTTTTCAATTTTCTTTTCTTTTTTACATTTTTACTGTATAATAAAATGAATTTTGTCAACTTCTTTGACAATTTATGTTAAAATATAAATATTGGAGATGGGATTATGTTTAAAAAACTAGATATCTTAGACGAAAAAAATAAATTACTTAGAAAAACCAGTAAAGAAGTTACTTTTCCTCTTACTCAAGAAGATCAAGAATATATTAAAAGAGCTCTTCAAGAATTAAAATATAGCCAAATTGAAAAGTATGAAAAAAAATATGAACTTCGCCCTGGAATGGGACTAGCTTTCCCACAACTTGGTTTTTTAAAAAGAATTGTTATTATTGTTCACGAATACGAAGAAGGAAAATTTAAAAACTATGTGGTAGTAAATCCCGTCATTCAAAGCCATTCTACAGAAATAATCGCTGCCGAAGTGGGAGAAGGATGTTTGAGTGTCAACCGAGAAGTAGA
>CANQYN010000004.1 GCA_947628105.1 uncultured Bacilli bacterium | reverse complement strand
CTTTGGATCAGGAAAAACCTTAGTGGGAGTCAATACAAGTGAGACAGAATTTAGTACGGTAGAAAAAACAGGAGGAGAAAAGACACATAAATTAACGGTTTCCGAAATGCCAAGTCATACTCATACATTCACCGGAACGGCCCACACTCATACGTTTACGGGAAGTAGTGCGACAACATCAGAAGTAGCGGCTCATACTCATAGCATTCCTACATTAACAGGAACAGCGGCAAGTAATGGGACTCATACTCATAGTGTAACAACGGTTGCGAATACAACAGGCGGTGGAGGAGGGCATAGTCATACAATTAATGGGAGTATTGTGGGATATAGTTTAACTTTGGGGAATATGAGAGTAAATGGAACTAATTCGACTACTGCTCTTGGTGGAATATCTTATATGGGTTGGGGAAATTCCACCTCAGCAGTATCAAATCATACACATAGTGTTCCAAGTTTATCCGGGACAGCAGCAAATAACGGGGCTCATACTCATAGTGTAACAACGGTTGCGAATACAACAGGAAGCGAAGGAAAACATACCCATACGGTAACAGCCAAAGGAACAATAGCTAATGCTACAGCGGGAGGAACAAATAGTTCTGTAACAGCCGGTGGAACAAACAGTAATACGGGAGGAGACACGGCTCATAATAATTTACAACCTTATATTACTGTATACTTCTTTAAAAGAACAGCTTAAAACGATTTATATCGTTTTTTTTGTTCTTTTATTTGATAATATTCTCTATTTAAAAAGACATATAATTATGATATAATAATAGAGGTGATACTATGAAAGTAGTAATTAGTGCTGGTGGAACAGGAGGACATATTTATCCTGCTCTTGCTATTATTCATAAAATACAAGAAGTAGAGCCCAATAGTGAATTTATTTATATTGGAACTCATAATCGAATGGAAAAAGATATTATTCCTAAATATAATATTCCTTTTGAAAGCTTAGAAATTTATGGATTAAATCGAAAAAAGCTATGGAAAAATGTAAAAACAATTCAATGTTTTTTAAAAGCGATTAAAAAATGTAAAAAAATTATGCGTGAATTTAAACCTGATATCGTGATTGGAGTAGGGGGATATGTTACGGCTCCTGTTATTTATTCCGCAAAAAAATTGGGTTATAAGACATTTATTCATGAACAGAACTCTGTACCAGGAGTATCTAACAATTTTTTGATTCGCTATACCGATTTAATTGGTGTATCTTTTCAATCTAGTATGAAATATTTTCCAGAATATAAGACAGTGTTTACAGGAAATCCTTGTGGAGAAGAAGCTTTACAGAAAAAAGAAATAAAAAAATCTCAATTTGGCTTATCAGAAAATAAACAATTGGTACTATTTGTAATGGGATCGTTAGGTTCTAGCAAAATGAATCAGTTTTTAGTAAAAACGATGTCTTTATTTGAAAATAAATCATATGAAATTTTATTTGTGACAGGAAAAGAAATGTACGAAGAAATAAAACAAAAAAAAATCCCAAAAAATGTAAAAGTAGTGGACTATATTGATGATATGGCAGGTATTATGAAAAAAACAGATTTGATGATCTCACGTTCAGGAGCTTCTACTATTAGCGAAATTGTCGCTTTAAGGGTTCCTTCTATTTTAATACCTAGTCCATATGTAACAAATAATCATCAATATAAAAATGCAATTGATTTAGTAAATCATAATGCTGCTCTTTTAATCGAAGAAAAAAATTTAAAAGAAGAAAATTTAGTAAAAGAAATTGATAGTATTTTAAATCATCCAAAGAAAGTAGATGATATGAAAAAGAATTTGGAAGATTTTAGTATGCCTAATAGTGCGACTTTAATTGTAAAAGAAATACAAAAACTGATTTCAAAATAAGGCGGGATAATATGGAAAAAATTCTCAAAAATCTTCATTGTGGAAAAGTTTTGACGAATGTTAATTTAAAAAAATATACGACTTATCGTATTCCAACGATTGCTAAATATATGGTTTTTCCTTCTTGTATAGAAGAGTTAGAACGTATTTTAACATATATAAAAGAAAAAAAACTATCTTATAAAATTATCGGGGGAGGATCTAATTTAATTTTTCAAAAAGAAATTTATGACGGAATTCTAATATGTTTAAGTTCTTTTGATTTTTTTGAAATAAAGAATAATAAAATGATTGTGGGAGCGGGTTATTCATTAAAAAAAGCAGCTTATAAAGCTTGTCGAGAAGGGCTTTCAAATTTAGAATTTGCAACAGGAATTCCAGGGACGGTAGGAGGAGCTATTTTCAATAATTCTGGTTGCTACAAAAGTGATATGGGATATGTTGTGGAATCAGTTAAAGTGATTACTCCAGATTTAAAAATAACACGTCTTTTTAATGAAGAATTAGAATTTTATTATCGGACTTCCTTTTTTAAAACTCATCCTGGTTATGTGATATTAGAAGCTGAAATTCGCTTAGAAAAAGGCGATAAAGAAAAAATAAAAGAAATCGTCGATGACCGAAAAGGACGACGGATGGCTTCTCAACCATTAGAATATCCTTCGGCGGGAAGTGTCTTTCGAAATCCTCCCGAAATGTTTGCTGGGAAATTAATTGAAGATTTGGGATATAAAGGATATCAAATTGGAGGAGCTCAAGTAAGTGAAAAACATGCCAACTTTATTATTAATACTGGAAATGCGACAGGAAATGATATTGTAATGTTAATTCAAAAAATTCAACGAGAGGTAAAAGAAAAATATCAAGTTGATTTAATATTAGAACAAGAAATTATTATATAGAGGTGCATTATGGCAAGTAAGAAAATCGGAAAAAACAATGGAAAAAAAAGAAGTACTCGTAAAAAGCGATTGAGAGTAGGAAGAGTTTTTTTGGCTCTTACTGTTTTAGGAATCGGATTATATTTGTTTTTTCATTTTGTTTCTTTTCCAATCAAAAATATTTATATTGAAGGAAACAGTGTATTTTCTGATCAAGAAATTATCGAAATGGCGAAATTATCAAATTATCCTTCTATCTTTCGTTATACCTCTTTTCACCTAGAAAAGGTATTAGAAAAAAATACCTATATAAAAAAGGCAACAGTAAAAAAGAAAAATTTAAAAGAAGTATATATTCAAATTGAAGAAAATAGGGCTTTATTTTATAATCAAGGAAAAGATGTGACAGTATTATCAGATAAAACAGAAGTTAGAGGAGAATTAGATGCGGCCGTATTGATAAATTATGTACCAGATACATTATATGATAAGTTTGTTGAAAAAATATTGACGATTCAACCTACATTATATAGCAAAGTATCCGAAATAAAATATGATCCTAATAAAGTAGACGATAAGCGATTCTTACTTACCATCAACGATGGGAATTATGTTTATTTAACATTAAATCATTTTGAAAAATTTAATAATTATGTAGAAATTATGCAACAAGTATTATCAAAATATAAAGAGGATAAAGGGATACTATATCTCGATGAAGGAGAATATTTTAAAAAAATAGATTGATGTCAACTGTTTTTGGTTGACACATACTAAAAAGAGTGATATGATGAATATAGAAACGGAGGGAAAGTATGGCAGTTAAATTACGTTTAAAAAGAATGGGAGCAAAAAAGAAACCATTTTATCGTATCGTGGCAGCGGATTCTAGAAGTCCAAGAGATGGAAGATTTATTGAAGTGGTAGGAATTTATAATCCTGTTGTGAATCCAGCTGAAATCAAAATTGATGAAGAAAAAGCTATGAAATGGTTACAAAATGGCGCAGAACCAACTGATACAGTAAGAACTTTATTAAGAAAACAAGGAATTTTAGAAAAATTACATAAATCTCGTATTTCAAAGAAAGAAGATAAATAATATGGATATTGTAAGTTTTGTCGAATATTTAGTAAAGGGAATTGTCAAAGAACCAGATATGGTATCTGTCAAACAATTTGATGATGAAGATGGTTATATCGTTATTCAAGTTTTAGTAAATAATGATGATATGGGAACGGTTATCGGCAGATCAGGAGCGACTGCTAATGCGATTCGTTCTTTGGTACAATTATCTGCTTATCAAAATCAATTACCTAAAGTAAAAATTAACTTTGATTCTTTTTAAAACTAAGAAAATGATTTCTTTCATTATCTTAGTTTTTTTATTATCATATAATATCTTAGGTGAAGAACATGAAAACAGTTGGTATCGTGATGCGAGAATATGATCAATTTGTTTTAAATAAAGAATTGTGTAATGTTATGGAAGAAGAAAATATTCAAGTATTAGGAATTGTCCCTCTTCATCATTGGAAAGAAACGATTGCTCTTTGTGATGGAATTATTTTACCAGGAGGGAAAGATTATCAATTGAAAGATTTAGAAATAGTATCTTATTTATGGGAACAAGATATTCCGACTTTAGGAATCTGTCTTGGAATGCAAGTAATGAGCATGTTTTTTCAAGGACAGATGAATACCTTTGAAAAAAATAAACATGATAGTAAAGAAAAGTATGTTCATGATGTTTATTTAAATACAAACTCAAAATTATATGATATTATAGGAAAAGAAAAAATCAAGGTAAATAGTCGTCATCATGATTATATAAAGCATACGAATTTAAAGGTGAGTGCGATTAGTAGTGATGGTATTATCGAAGCAGTAGAGGATAGAGAAAAAAAGTTTTTTCTAGGAGTACAATGGCATCCAGAATCAATTATGGATGAGAATAGTCAAAAATTATTTCATTATTTTATTCAATGTTTATGAATTAGCACTCAAACTTGACAAGTGCTAAAATGTGTGGTACGATGTCTTTTAGAAAAGGTTCGTACCTTTTTTTCTATGAAAGGAGGAAGATCTATGAATATAGGAAATATGAATTCTCCTCAGGAAGAAAAACCATTAGAAAAGTATGGGAGAAATATTGTTGATGCAGTTAAAGAAGGAAAAGTAGATCCTGTTATCGGTCGTGATGAAGAAATACGAGGTATCACTAGAATTTTATCACGAAAGACCAAAAATAATCCGGTATTAATCGGAGAACCAGGAGTAGGAAAAACAGCCATTGTCGAAGGACTTGCCCAACGAATTGTAAAAGGAGATGTTCCAGCTTCTCTTCGGAATAAAACTATTTGGGAATTAGATATGGGATCTTTAATCGCAGGAGCAAAATATCGAGGAGAATTTGAAGAACGATTAAAAGCTGTATTAAGTGAAATTAAAAAAAGTGATGGAGAAATTATCATGTTTATTGATGAGATTCACATGATTGTAGGATCTGGTGCCGAAGGAGCTATCGATACTGGGAATATGTTAAAACCAATGTTAGCGAGAGGAGAAATTAAAGTAATTGGTGCTACGACCTTAAACGAATATCGGAAATATATCGAAAAAGATGGAGCCTTAGAAAGAAGATTTCAAAGAGTAACAGTTTCGGAACCTAACGTTCTTGATACGATTACTATTTTACGAGGATTAAAGCCACGTTTAGAAGTTTTTCATGGGGTAACAATTAAAGATAAAGCATTAATTGCTTCTGCTACGTTATCAAATCGATATATAACGGATCGTTTCTTACCAGATAAAGCAATTGATTTAATCGATGAAGCTTGTGCTACCATCAAAGTACAAATGGATTCTGTTCCAGAAGAATTAGATAAATTAACTCGTAAAATTATGCGTATGGAAATTGAACTAGAAGCTATCAAAAAAGATAAAGATGAGATGAGTAAAAATCGTAGTAATGAATTAAAAGAAAAAATTAAAGAGCAAAAAGAAAAAGAGAGTATTTTACGAAAAAAATGGGAAGATGAGAAAAATATTAATGATCAAATTAGTGCCAAAAAAGAAGAAATTGAAAAAGCAAACTTTAACTTAGAACAAGCTGAAAATAAATACGACTTAGAAACGGCAGCTAAACTTCGTCACGGAACGATTCCTCGATTAGAAATGGAATTAGAAAATCTTAGAAAAAAAGATGAATCAAAAGTATTAAGCGATACTGTCGATGAAGAAAATATTGCTGAAATTATTTCTCGTTGGACTCATATTCCAATTCATAAGCTAGTAGGGGGAGAAAAAGAAAAATTAATTCACTTAGAAGAAAACATGAAAAAAAGAGTAAAGGGGCAAGAAGAAGCACTCCATTTAGTAAGTGAAGCAATTATTCGTTCTCGAGCAGGAATTAAGGATCCTAATCGTCCTATCGGTTCTTTTATCTTTTTAGGTCCTACTGGAGTAGGAAAAACGGAAGTTGCGAGAACGCTAGCTTATGAATTATTTGATGATGAAAAACATATGGTTCGTATCGATATGAGTGAATATATGGAAAGTCATTCTGTCGCTCGATTAATTGGTTCACCTCCAGGATATGTCGGTTATGATGAAGGAGGACAATTGACAGAAGCAGTAAGAAGAAATCCCTATAGTATTGTTTTATTTGATGAAATTGAAAAAGCCCATAAAGACGTATTAAATATTTTGCTTCAAATATTAGATGACGGTCGAATTACCGATTCCAATGGACGAACGGTCGATTTTAAAAATACGATTATTATTATGACTTCTAATTTAGGAAGTGAACATATTTTACAAGGAAATAAAGAATTAGTAGAAAAAGAAGTAAAAACTTATTTTAAACCAGAGTTTATTAATCGAATTGATGAAATTATATTATTTCATTCTTTATCAAAAGACGTCATAGAAGAAGTATTAGAAAAAATCATTTTAGAAGTAGAAGAACGATTAAAAGATAAAAAAATAAAAATACAATTAACAACTACCGCCAAAGAAAAGATTATCGAAGAATCATATGATGAAAATTTTGGCGCTCGTCCTATTAAACGATATGTATCTCGTAATATTGAATCATTATTAGCCAACGCGATAATACAAAATAAAATCGAATTTTCTTCTACTGTCATCATTGATTACCAAAATGGAAAATTTATTTACCAAAATTAAAAAACCACTTATTGTGGTTTTTTTTTGATTTTTTGATTTCCTAAAAATAATTTTTTTTCTAATTTTTGTAATCTTTTTTGACGATAAGTAACCTCTTTTTCTTTTTGTTCTAATTCGTTGATATAATGAACTAACTTTTCATAACAATTTTTATCTTTTCTTGACTTTAATAAAAGTTGAAAAGTTTTTTCTGCCTCCTGTTTTGTCATCGATGGAAAAAGAGAAAATAATCGATACCGTAAACTTTCTGAAGTGACAATATCATCTTGATCGAAAGCGATAAAATAATTTTCAAGCAATTCTTTAAACAACGTATAATTAATTTTCGATTGACAAGCATATAACTCTTTTTCTAAACGAGAAATTTCTCCATTTTTATTCGTAATTTCTCGAAGAAATTTAATTTGTAAGACTTCAAAATCCGATGGCAAAGAAATGTGAGATTGATATTTTTTTGATTCACTTAATTTCTTTAATCTTTCTTTTTCTTCCTGAATAAACGAAAGATCTTTTTTATCTCGTTCTTGTAATAATAATAGTTCTTGATATTCTTCTACTATATTTTTTGACTTTTTAAACATAAATAATACTTCCTTTGATTTAGTATTGTATCATTTTTTAAAAGAAAAGGCAATTATCTTTTTCTTTTTTTTAAATTTTGATACAATAAAACCAGGTGATGATATGCAACGATATTTTGCTATTCAAAAAAAAGAAAATCAATTTTTTTTAGAAGAGAGCGATTATTATCATATTAAAACGGTGATGAGAATGAAAGATAATGATTTAATCGAGGTTATTTTTAATCATATTTTATATTTCGCTCATATCGAAAAAAAAGGAGAAAAAATCAATATTATTTGCGACGAACAAAAAGATTCTCTTTCCTTAAATTGTTATATTACGTTAATTATTCCGGTATTAAAAGAACAAAAGATGGATTTTATCTTACAAAAAGCAACGGAACTAGGAGTATCGGAGATTATTCCTGTTTGGATGGAGAGAAGTGTTGTCAAAAAGACAGGAAAAGAAGAAAAAAAAGAAAATCGTTGGCGAAAAATAGTCAAAGAAGCTAGTGAACAATCCAAACGATATGAAGTTCCTATTGTACGAAATATTGTTTCTTTTGATTCCTTACAGGATAATTCCAGTGTAAAGTTAGTGTGTAGTACAAGAGAAAAAAGGAAAAATATAAAAAATATAATGAATTCTTTGACAAGTTGTGATAAAATAAGCATAGTTATTGGGCCAGAAGGAGGACTTTCTTTAAAAGAAGAAGAATTTCTTTTGGAAAAAGGATATCAAAGTATTAGTTTAGGAAGTCGAATTTTAAGAGTAGAAACGACCCCAATATATCTATTAAGTATTTTAAATTATGAAAATTTATTGGAGTGAGAAATATGAATTTAGAAGATATTGTATTGACAGAACCAATTTTATTTTTGATATTGGGATCTATCATTATATTCAATTTAATTTGTATTGTCTATTTAGTGGTAAAAGAAAGAAAACAAAAAGATGAACAAGATATCATTTCCACTTTAGTAACACCCCCAGAAGAAACAGAAAACGAAAAATTAGAATTAGGAGAAGTTTTAGAAGAGATGCAAAAAAATTTAGAAGCATCTCCTGAAGAAGCTGTTTCTAATTTTGAACAAGAACAAGAAGAAAATTCTATTATTAGTTACCAAGAACTAGTAGATGCTTTAAAATCAGAAGAACCAGTCGTAGAGGAAATGAAAGAAAATTTTAAAAAAGAATTCACTGAATCTGATGAGGCATTAAAAGAACAATTAAAAGAGACGATTCAAACGATTGAAACCAATAAACAGACAAAACCAAAAGAAGAAAAAAAGGTCTTTAAACCAAGTGAATTTATTTCTCCTATTTTTGGTAAAATTTCTAATCGAAGCGAATTACAAAAGAAGAATAAAATGGAGTTGGAATTTTCGAAAGATGATTCTAAAGAAAGAATGAATCAAGTATTCTCTTTAGATGAAAAGGATACTAAAAATGAAGAGTTTTTAAGTGCATTAAAAGAATTTCGAAAAAATTTAGAATAGGTGATATACCTATTTTCTTATTTTGGAGGGCAATATGAAATTTATGATTTATACGTTAGGGTGTAAAGTCAATACTTATGAATCAAACGTAATGAAAGAACAATTAGAAAAAAAAGGATATCGAGAAGTTACGACGATGAAAGAAGCCGATATTATCGTAATTAATACTTGTACTGTTACTAATACGGCAGATCGAAAATCAGTTAAGATGATTCATCATGCATTAAAAGAAAATAAAGAAGCACTTCTTATAGTAACTGGTTGTTCTTCTCAAAATAAAGTGGATGAATATAGCAAAATCGAAGGAATTGATATTTTATTAGGAACGGTCAATAAGTCGAAGATAGGTGATTATATCGATCAATATAGAAAGAAAAACGAAAAGAAAATCGATGTCAAAAAACTTCAAAACTTACCGTTTGAAACGATGAAATTACAAAATTTTAATCATACGAGAGCATTTATTAAAATTCAAGATGGATGCAATAATTTTTGTAGTTATTGTATTATTCCTTACGTCAGAGGAAATATTCGCAGTAAATCACTAGAAGATATTAAAAGTGAAGCTAAATCCCTTATTCAAAATGGACATAAAGAAATTGTTTTAACAGGAATTCATACAGGAAATTATGGAAAAGAACAAGGAATTCGCTTAGCGACATTATTAAAAGAATTAGTAACGTTGAAAGATTTGATACGATTACGTATTTCTTCTATTGAAATTACAGAAATTGATGATGAATTTTTGGATGTATTGAAACAAAGTCCTATTCTCGTTGATCATATGCATATTCCTCTTCAATCAGGATCGGATGAGATTTTAAAAAAGATGAATCGTAAATATGATTCAGAATATTTTTTAAACCAACTTCAAAAAATTCGTCAAGTACGTCCTGATATTTCTATTACTACCGATGTTATCGTCGGTTTTCCGGGAGAAAGTGATCAAGATTTTACCAATACTATCAATACAATTCAAAAAGCTCAATTTTCAAAATTACATGTATTTCCTTATTCCAAACGAAAAGGAACTAAAGCTGCTTCGATGGATCATCAAATTGATGAGATTACTAAGAAAAAAAGAGTACAAAAATTATTACAAATAAGTGAATCATTAGAAAAAAAATATGAAGAGAAATTTATTGGTAAGTCGTTGGAAGTTATTTTTGAGCATGAAAAAGAGGGTTATTTAATTGGTCATACGGGGAACTATTTAGTCGTTCGGATGAAAGGAGATAAAAAAGATATTGGATCCTTGATGACAGTCAAAGCGGTATCATTACATTATCCTTATATGGAAGGAGAAAAAGAGAAGTAATCATTCTTCTTTTTTTATGATAAGTTTTTCTCTTGACGAATTAATTTTAGTACGATAATATGAAAAAGAGATGATTTGAATGAAAAAATATATTAAAGGAATTTACCGTAGAAGTATTTTTGAGTCCCCCAGGGGATATATTGTTGGCCTTTTTCGTCTTACTGATACAAACGATGAAGAACTTTTTGATTACCTTAATAAAACAATTACTTTTACTGGATATTTTCACGAATTAAAAAAAGAAGAACATTATTTATTTTATGGAGAATTTATCGAACATTCTAAATATGGAAAACAATATCAAGTAGATGAATATGAACATTTGAAACCAGAAGATAAAGATGGAATTATCGAATTTTTATCGAGTGATTTATTTCCTGGAATTGGGATTAAAATGGCGGCTAATATTGTAAATACGCTAGGAAAAGAAACCTTAGATGCCATTTTAGAAAATCCCTCTTGTTTGGATTTAGTCCCTAAATTAAGTCAAAAATCAAAAGAAAAAATTGTTTCTCAATTAAAAGAATATGAGGGGAGTCATCGAATTATTGTTCAATTAACAGAACTTGGTTTTTCGATGAAAGATGCGACTTTAATCTATAATCAATATAAGGGAAATAGTTTATTAAAAATAGAAGAAAATTTATATTCTATTTCTGATGATATCGAAGAAATTACGTTTTCTAAATTAGATTCATTACATGAAAAACTAAAGATTCCCGAAGATGATTTTGAACGAATTAAAGCTTGTATTATTTATATGATGAAAGAATTATGTTTTTCACAAGGAGATACTTATTTAGTCGAAGAAGAAATTAAAAATAAAGTTATCTTTTATTGTCGCGTAGAAATAAGTGAAGAAGAATTTAAGGAAGCATTTCATTCCTTATGTTGTGATAATAAAATCGTAATAGAAGATGAAAAATATTATTTAAAAAATTTATATGATGCTGAAAAATATGTCGCTTCTCGTTTAGTTTCGCTAGCATTATTAGAAACGAATAGAGAAGAGAAGATAAAAAAGCAAATTGAAAAATTAGAAAAGGAAAATCACCTTCATTATAACTTCCAACAAAAAGAGGCTATTGAAAAAGCACTGACAAATAATATCACAGTGATTACGGGAGGACCAGGGACAGGAAAAACAACGATTATTAAAGCAATCTGTGAAATTTATCAAATGATGAATCATTATGATATTGATCAATTACTTTCTCATCTAGCTTTATTAGCACCGACAGGAAGAGCGAGCAAGCGAATGAGTGAATCGACGTTGTTGCCAGCTTCTACCATTCATCGATTTTTAAAATGGAATAAAGAAGATAATCGCTTTTTAGTAAATGAATATCATAAAGACGATAGTACTTTTTTAATTATTGATGAAGTCAGTATGATTGATTTAGAATTATTACAACATTTATTAAAAGGATTACATGATACGACGAGAATTGTTTTAGTAGGAGATTATCATCAATTACCTAGTGTAGGAAGTGGTAACGTTTTAAAAGAACTCATCGAAAGTGATATTATCGATGTTGTTCATTTGGACCAATTATATCGTCAAAGTGAAGATTCTTATATTCCTGTTCTCGCTTCTGAAGTAAAAGAACAATCACTTGGAAATTTTTTAGAAAAAAAAGAAGATTTTCTCTTTTTGGAATGTGATAAAGATAATATTGTCTCTTCTATTAAGAAGATGTGTCGACAAATATTACAAAAAGGATATGATTATCGAAAGTTTCAAGTGATGGCTCCTATGTATGGAGGAATAAATGGAATTGATCATTTAAATCAAGAATTACAAGAAGTATTTAATCCAAAAGAAAGTTCAAAAAAAGAAATCTCATATGGAGATGTTATCTTTCGTGAAAACGATAAAATATTACAATTAATCAATATGCCAGAAGAAAATGTTTTTAACGGAGATATTGGAATAATTGAAAAAATTGTATTATCATCGGAAAGCGAAAGTAAAAAAAATGAAATTTATGTCAATTTTGATGGAAATCTTGTCAAATATTTTCCTAAAGATTTTTCTAAAATAAAGCATGGATATATTATTTCCATTCATAAATCACAAGGAAGTGAATTTGATTTAGTGTTACTTCCTATATGTATGAGCTATAAAAGAATGTTATATCGAAAATTAATTTATACAGGAATTACGAGAGCAAAGAAAAAATTAATCTTGGTAGGAGAAGCACAAGCGTTTTTATATAGCGTAAGCAATAATCAAGAGATGATTCGAAAAACATCATTAAAAGAAAAAATGTTATATTTTTTGTATAATAATGAAGTTCCTATGTAAAATAATAATGTATGTAGAATGTTCCTACCATTTTACATACGTTTCATATTTTTTAGCGAGAAGGTGATATGATGAAGATGAGAGATATGATCCTAATGGCAATGGGTGCGGGAGCAGTGTTAGCGTACCAAAAATATAATAAACCAATGATGAAAAAGGTAGAAAAAGTTGCCGACAAAGCGATGCAAAAAGCAAGTGATAAGCTAGAAGATATGATGTAGAAAAGACCTCCTAAAATGGAGGCCTTTTTAGAAAATAGATGATGATTTGCTGTCAAGTTGTGTATAGTTTGATGCTTTTTACCAAAAACGAATTGACTTCTTTTTTCGGGCAAAATATAATAAAGCCAACACAACAAAAATACTTTCAAATAAAAAAAGGAGGAAAAAAATATGAAAAAAGTATTAATTGGAATGATGGCTGTTATCACAGGGTTTACTTTCGTAGGAAAAGCGAACGCAGCGGAATTTGCTCAGCTAAAATCAGATGATAACAACATTGACGTGGTAGGAGAAAAAACAGATGCCAAATTAACATTAAATGGGGAAGCTAACCAAGTAATCGAAGTAAAGGCAGGAGAAAAATTTACTATCGACTTAAAAGGAAACGTTTTAGAGGCGTTTTGTAAAGAATGTAGTGCTATTATCATCGATGAAGGGGCTGAGGTAATTATCGAAGACTCAGAAAATGGAGGAGTTGTTAAAAGAAAAAGTGATTCTAACAATAATGCTTCTACCATTAGTAATTCAGGAAAATTGACAATCAATGGAGGAACCATTGAAGCGACAGGAACAGAAGGAAGTGCGGGAATTTGGAACCAAGCAAAAGGACAATTAGTTTTTAATGGAGGAAGCGTTAAAACGACCGCCAAAAATGTATGGGGAATTAATAATGCAGGAGAAGCCGACATTTATAATGGAACGTTTATTCAAACTGAAAATTATTCTGTTATATTAAATGAAAATAAGATGAACATTCAAAATGGAATTTTTCAAACAGAAGGAGATAGTCCTCATAACAGTTTATTGACAAATGGTTTTTCTAATCATGAAGCAACTTTATCTATCGTTGATGGAAGTTTTGACAATAAAGATTTAATTATTTGGAACGGAAACGATGAAAATGCGGGGGGAAAAGTAGAAATTACAGGGGGAACTTATTCTGACTATGACGCTATCAAAAATTTATTAAAAGAAGGTTATGAGATAAAAGATGGTGAAATTGTTCAAAAAGAAGAAGTTACTCCAACAGATCCAACCGATGATTCTGATGAAGAAACAATAGATACAACAAAAAAACCAACTTCAAATGAAAAATTAGATGATGTTCCAAAGACAGGAAATGGATTATCAGTAACATTAATTGGTGCTTTTATCCTTATGTTAGGAACAGGACGTTTTCTATTAAAAAATGCAAAATAAGAGGTGAAAACCTCTTTTTTATGTTATAATGATAATAGGTGGTAGTATGACAAACGAGGCGGTTATCAATTATTGTAATTATCGAAAAAGAAAAAGGAAAATAATTGTTGCTTCTTTTTTATTTTGTTTTTCTCTTTTTTTTATTATTGGTCATTTTATTACCAATAGTGAAACTCGCCATCAACCGAAGTTAGAAGAAGTAGTCGTCGAGACGACGATGGTGCAAAAGCCGACTAAATTAATGAAAGTACAACAACTTTATCAGCAAAATGATGATATGGTAGGATGGCTTACGATACCAGGGACAAGAATTGATTATCCCGTCATGTATACACCGGGACAAGATTATTATTTATATCATGATTTTTATAAGAAAAAATATAATTCTGGGACATTATATATCGATAAACATAATAATGTAGGACTACGTGATATTAACTTAATTATTCACGGCCATAATATGTTAAATGGAAGTATGTTCCATGATTTAGAAAAATATAAAACAAAAGAATTTTATCAAAAACATAAAACGTTTACCTTTTATACGATTAGTGAAGAACAAGAATATGAAATTATAGCTGCTTTTAATTCTCGAGTATATGGGATTCATTCCAATGCTTTTAAATACTATCAATTTTATGATGCCAAAGACCAAATTGAATATCAAAATTTTCTTTTTAACATTCAACGATTAGCTTTTTATCAAACTGGTGTAACGGCACAGTATCCCGAAGAATTAATTACATTATCTACTTGTGAAAATTATTCTGATAATGGTAGAATTGTCGTCGTAGCGAAACGAATTCGTTAACGTTGTCAAAAAGATGTCAATTCATCTTTTTTTTGTGAAAATATAATGAAACATCTTAAAAAGAAAGTCGATATATGGTATAATTTTATCGAATAATGGTAAAGGATGTGAGAATATGAAAAAACTACATTATATTATTTTTTCTTGTTTGAGTTTTTTCCTTTGCCTTTTTGTTGTCAATGCATCTAATACAGGATTTGTTACAGGGGATGGGGTTCGTCTTCGTTCAGCGGCTAATACTAACGCTTCCATTTTAAAAACATTAAATTATGGAGCTAAATTGACGATTTTAAAGACTGTTTCCTCTTCTGATGTAAAAGCTTGTAGTAAATGGTATCAAGCAACTTATAGTACGACAACAGGATATATTTGTGCGGATTATGTTCAATTAGATACTACAACTTCTTCTAGTAATACCGGTTCTTATGAAAAAGAATTAGCGAAATTTCCAAGTGCTTATCAGACAAAGATAAAAGCATTACATAGTATATATCCAAATGCTATTTTTACTCCATTTAATACGGGAGTCGCATGGAATACCATGTTAAGTGCGGAATATACTAAAAGTGGAAGAAGTTTATTATACGATACGATCGATGAGGGTTATTTTTCTACTGATTCTTGGTCTTATAATTATAAAACAAATAAATTTACAACTTTTAGTGGAGGAAGATGGATAGCAGCTAGTAAACAATCGATAGGGTATTATCTAGATCCTAGAAATTTTTTAACCGAAAAAAACATTTTTATGTTTGAATACCTTGCTTACGATTCAAAAATTCATACGAAGGCAGGAGTACAAAAATTATTAGAAGGAACTTTCATGGCTACGAAAAAAGTAGATGGAAAGAAAAGCTATGCCGATGTATTTATGGAAGCTGCCAGTGCTTCTAAGGTCAGCCCTTATTATCTTGCTTCTCGTGTTCGTCAGGAACAAGGAACAGGGGGAACTAGCGGATTAATTTCAGGAAATTATAATAGTACTTATAAAGGATATTATAATTATTATAATATTAATGCGACAGGTACTACGACTTCTCAAGTAATTACGAATGGATTAAAATATGCTAAATCAGAAGGATGGAATACACAATATAAAGCATTAGTTGAAGGAGCAAAATGGATTGCTAAAGGATATATTAATATTGGTCAAAATACCAATTATTTACAAAAATGGGATGCCTTTGGGCCTCAATATGGACTTCATCAGTATATGCAAAATATTCAGGCTCCTGTCAACGAAAGTGCGACAACTTATAAGTCTTATTCAGCTATTAGTGGTTATAAAAAATTATATTATGTATTTTCTATTCCTGTCTATACTAGTATGCCTTCTTCTACTTCATTGCCAAAAAAGGGAAATCCCAATAATTATTTAAAATCTCTTACGGTAAACGGTTCTTCTGTTCCAAAATTTGATGGAGCTACTACTAGTTATACGGTAACAGTACCATCCGGAAGTACTAGTGTTCAAGTGGCTGCTAGTAAAGTATATAGTGGTTCTAGTGTATCGGGATTAGGAACAATTAAATTAACTAGTGATAGTCAAAAATTAAATGTAAAAGTAACAGCTAAAAATGGAGCGGTTCGTACATACAGTATTACCGTAAAACGGAGTAGTACAAACGTCGAAATTGATCAAATTGTCAATGCGGCTGGACTTACTCGTGATGGTAGTTATTTAGGGGGAGTAGCGATTGGAACAAAGGCAGATTCATTGAAGACAAAAATTAACAATAAAGGGGGAAGCACTACTGTTAAGTCAAGTTCTGGTTCGAATAAGACAAGTGCCGTTCTTGCCACAGGAGATAAAGTAACTGTTACTAGTGGTGGTAAATCAAAAACTTATACATTAATTATTTATGGAGATGCATCAGGTGACGGGAAAATTACATCATTAGATTACGTAAAAATTAAAAACAATATCACTGGGCAAAAGAAATTAAGTGGTGCTTATAAAGAAGCTGCCGATCCTAGTAAGGATGGAAAAATTACATCATTAGACTATGTTAAAGTAAAAAATCATATTACAGGAAAAAAGAAAATAAACCAATAGGAGGTATAGTGTGAAATATATAAATCGAATTATTTTTACGTTGCTATTTTGTTTAATAACGATACCTTCTGTTTATGCAGGTTCTGTTTCTTCGTCGATTTCTAGAACGAGTGTTGCCAAAGGAGGAACAGTAACTGTTACAGTAAAGGCCAAAGATGCGGCTGGAACGATTAGAGTATCTTCATCTAATAGTAGTGTTTTATCAGGAGGAGGATCGCCTTTTTGCGACAATTCTTCCGCAAGTGTCAGTTTCACTGCTAAAAAAGCAGGAACGGCAACGATTACAGTTACTGTAAGAAAAGATGATGTTTATGGTTATGATGAAAAATCGATTTCTTATTCAAAAAGTTATACGGTAAAGGTAACAGGATCATCATCTAGTTCTTCCTCTTCTAGTTCATCTTCAAATCAATATCAAGAACCAGAAGATGATAAACCAAAATCTTCAGTAAATACGTTAAAATCATTATCTATTGCTGGACATTCTCTTTCTCCTCGTTTTGATTCTAATGTTGATGAATATCGCGTAGAATTAGATAGTACTGTTGAAAAAATTAAAATTAATGCCAGTACAACCGATGAAAATGCTACTGTCAGTGGAATAGGAGAAAGAAATGTAAATGAAGGAATGAATACATTAAAAATAACAGTTCGTGCCGAAAATGGGAGTAAGAGAGTATATGTCATTAAAGCTAACGTAGAAGATAAACATCCTATTATAGCTAAGATTGGTAATCAAGATTATACGGTAGTTAAAAAAGCAAAAGATATGCCCAAAGCAAGTGATTATTATGAATTAAAGACGATTGAAATAAATAATCAAAAAGTACCAGCTTACTATAGTGAGGTTACGAAATATTATTTAGTAGCATTAAAAGATGAAGAAGGAAATGCTAAATTATATATTTATGATAATAATACCTATATTCCTTATCGGGAAGTTCAATTTAGTCGTTTATATGTCTTTATAAAAGAAAATCAAAAATTTGATATTCCAGAAGGTTTTAAAAAAGCAACACTTACGCTTGAAGATGAAAAGTTTGATGTATATCGTTATCAAAATAGTGATTATTATTTATTATATGGTGTCAATGTAGATACGGGAGAAGAAGGACCTTATCTATATGATAAAAAAGATGATACATTACAAAGATATTTTGATTTTAATAAAAATGCTTTAACACAAAAAATAAAAAAATTAAATAAAATATGTTTTATTAGTATAGCGAGTTTTGTAGCGTTATGCATTTCTACGGCAGTTGTATTAATAAAAAAGTCAAAAATTGAAAAAATACTTGTCAAATAATATTATTTCGTGTATATTATATGTGTACTTATTCTTAGATGTGGAGTCTCCGACCACTTCTCGGTATAAGCGAATATGAAAAAAGGAGGAAAAGAAATGGCTTTAACAAAAGAAAAGAAAGCTGAAATAGTAAAAAAGTATGGAAAATCAGAAGGAGATACTGGTTCTACAGAAGTTCAAATTGCTATTTTAACAGAAGAAATCAACGAATTAACAGAACATTTCAAAGAACATAAACATGATTATCATTCTAAACGTGGGTTACTTAAGAAAGTAGGACAAAGACGTAGTTTACTTAAGTACTTATTAGAAACAGATGTTACAAGATATCGTAACTTGATAAAAAGTTTAGGTTTAAGAAAATAATAAAAGTAAGCACTCTTTTTTGAGTGTTTTTATTTGATAGGAGTGATTGTGTGGAAAATATCAATCAAAGTGAACAACGGTTTTTTCACTTACTTCATATTATTGAAAATCAATTTCATTGTTTTTCAAAACACGAAAAAAGTTTTTATACTAAGTTATCAAATGGGATGCTAATTTCCTGTCCAGAAGATAAATATTTTGTAAATTATCAAATTAATGGAGAGTTAAAATATTACAAGAAAGAAGCCCGTATGGAACGATTCGAATCTTCGATTAATATATCTTCTATGACTAAGGATCATGAGATTCAATTTATAAAGATAGAAGATGTTTCTTCTCATCATGTAAAATATAAAATAATTGAAGAAATCGATAATCGATTTATTCTTCAACGTAGAAGTAAAGTAGAAAATGATCATTTAAAAATGACAGATATCTATATCAAAGATAAAGAAGAAATTTTATTTTATGAAAATGGGAAACAAAAAACAACGTTAATGAATGCTTTCTTTGTGAAAGATGGACCATTCATTTATGTTGAAAAAGAAGATAATTTTTATCTATATGATGAAAAAAAAGATCAATTTTATTGTATCGAAGGAGAAAATTTAAAAATAAAAGAAATTCTTGCCAATGGAATTCATGGACAAGAAAATATAATATTGGTTCCTTTTGAAGAAAAGACGAAAAAAATAAAAACGAATACAGAAAGAATGATGACATCTTTAGAAAAATGGCCGCTTACTAAAGAGCAAAAAAAAGAAGTGACGAACTCTTTACAACTTACCTATAAACATTGGAAAAATGTAAGCGAAATGCTAGAAAATATAGTAAAATATGTAAAAGAACATGTATTTTTACAAGTAGAAGAAGGATTTTGCTATAATGAAGAAAATTTGTTAGAAATTTTAAATTGTATGGAAATTCCTTTTCAACTTGATAATTATAAAGATGAGATGAAAAAAACAAAGGTGAAGTAGAAGGAGGAATTATGAAAAAAGTATTTGAATTTGATTTTAGAGGAAGAAAATTAATTGTAGAACATGGAGAAGTCGCTAAACAAGCACATGGCGCAGTACTCGTTAGATATGGCGATACGGTTGTTTTAACAACGGCAGTAGTATCAAGTAAGGCAAATATTTTAGCTGACTTTTTTCCATTGATGGTATTATATCAAGAAAAATTATATTCAGTTGGAAAGATACCGGGCGGATTTATAAAAAGAGAAGGACGCCCAACGGAAAATGCAACTTTAGCGGCTCGTATGATTGATCGCCCTTTAAGACCGTTATTTCCAAGTGATTTTCGAAACGAAGTACAAGTTGTTAATACAGTTTTATCGGTAGATCAAGACAATTCTCCTGAATTGACGGCGATGTTTGGGTCTTCACTTGCTACTTCAATTAGTAAAATTCCTTTTGATGGACCAATTGCTGGAGTAAAAGTGGGACGTGTCAATGGGGAGTTTATTATTAATCCAACCTTAGAACAATCAGAACAATCTGACCTTGATGTAACGGTTGCTGGAACAAAAGATGCTATTAACATGGTAGAAGCAGGAGCGAAAGAAGTATCAGAAGATGATATGTTAGAAGCCCTTTTATTTGGTCATGAAGCGGTAAAAGAATTAATTTCTTTTCAAGAAAAAATTATCGCTGAAATCGGAGAAGAAAAAATGGAATATGACCATCTTGAAATCGATGATCAAATGAAACATGAGATTGAAAAATTAGCGGTAGAACCACTTGATAAAGCATTACGTATTAAAGACAAAATAGAAAAATATACAACGATTGATGAAATTAAAGAAAAAATTGTCGCTCAATATGAAGAAAATAATCAAGAGTTAAATTCAGAAGAATTAGAAGAATTATTGACAAAAGTAAAATTAGTATTAGAAGAAATTGAATACGAATTATTCCGTAAAATTGTCGTGAAAGAACATACTCGTGCCGATGGAAGAAAAATGACAGAAATTCGACATTTATCAACGGCGATTGATCTTCTTCCAAGAACCCATGGTTCAGCGTTATTTACAAGAGGAGAAACACAGTCGTTAGGAGTAGTAACCTTAGGGGCCTTAGGAGAACATCAAATATTAGATGGTTTAGGAATCGAAGATACGAAACGTTTTATGTTACATTATAATTTTCCTGCCTTTTCAGTTGGAGAAACAGGTCGTTATGGAAGTCCAGGAAGAAGAGAAATTGGTCATGGTGCTTTAGGAGAAAGAGCGTTATCACAAGTGATTCCTAGTGAAGAAGAATTTCCTTATACCATTCGTGTCGTCTCTGAAATTTTAGAAAGTAATGGTTCTTCTAGTCAAGCGACGATTTGTGCGGGATGTATGGCTCTAATGGCCGCCGGAGTTCCTATTAAAGCTCCTGTCGCAGGGATTGCGATGGGATTGATTACCGATGGAGATGACTATACCATTTTAACAGATATTCAAGGGATGGAAGACCATTTAGGCGATATGGATTTTAAAGTCGCAGGAACGAGAGAAGGAATCTGTGCATTACAGATGGATATCAAAATCAAAGGAATTACAAAGCAAATTTTAAAAGAAGCTCTTGCCCAAGCGAAAAAAGCTCGTCTTGAAATATTAGACGTTATGCAAAAGGAAATTAAAGAACCTCGTAAAGAAGTAAGTAAATATGCACCAAAGATGATGACATTTATGATAGATGCTAACCGAATTAAGGAAGTAATTGGTAAAGGCGGAGAAATGATTACAAAAATTATTTTAGAAGCGAGCCATGTTAATTCGGTAAATGATATCAATGCCGTCAAAGTAGATTTAGAAGACGATGGAAGAGTAATTATTTATCATACTGATCAAGAAGTAATCGATACGACAGCACAAATGATAAAAGATGTCGTTCGCGAAGTTGAAACAGGAGCTATTTATCGCGGAAAAGTTGTCAAAGTGGAAGATTTTGGATGTTTTGTCGAGCTTTGGCCAGGCTGTGAAGGATTAGTTCATGTTTCTCATCTAGCCTTAGAACGGGTCGAAAAAGCAGGAGATGTTGTCAAAGTAGGAGATGAAATCCTAGTTAAATCATTAGGATACGATAAACGAGGAAGATTAAATTTATCGCGAAAAGAAGCTATTAAATAAAAAGTGAGAAATTCACTTTTTTTTGTTGTATCTTTTGAAAAAAGAAGTTATAATAAATGGTATTTGGAGATGATGGCGATGTCCAGAACAGTAAATGATACATTACGAAAATATTTTTTTGAAAAGATAGAACACGATCACTTTATTCCTATTTTAAAAGAATTAAACTTTGTTTATGCGATTGAAAAAATAAGAAAACAAAGAAGTTTAAATGATGATTGTAAAAATTTAATGTATGAACTTTTTTTACAAATAAGTTATCTAGATGCTTATAAAATCATTGTCGATCATAATTTAAATAACACTCTTACGACCAATGATATCAAAATGTGTTCCTATTTAAGTCAAATCGAAACGTATCAAGATCTTTTAAATTTTGCGAAAGTCGATCCTATTTTTTATCAAAATTTATTAAAATATATGTATCAATTTTATGATACTCCTTCTTTAGGAAAAATTCTTATGATAAAAAGTTTAACACCAGAAGATAATCAAAAATTAATAAATCAAGTGCCTTTGCATCAAAATGATTTATTAAATTATGATAGAAAAATATCTCCACAATTATTTTCTTCCTATTATCGGCAGATTAATCATTTTCAAAATATGGTAGGTTCTGTTGATTTTCTTGCTTCTCATGTTATTTCAGCGATGGTTGGATTTATTCAAAAACTAAATTCGATTCGCAAAGAAGAAACGGCTGAACTTCTTCTTCAAATGATCGATAATGATTATCAATGGTCTATTTATTTAGTAGACAATTATGATTTAGAGCAAGAAGATAAAAATTATCGGAAGATGTTAATTGCTTTGATGGAAGATCCTGCTTTATCAAAAGAGGATATTATGCATTTATGTGTAGAAAATTATTTACCTAATTTATTAACATCTTTTATCGATATTTCAGTACAACAAAAATATAAAGGAATCGAAGAAGAAGAAATAAAACAATATTTCAAAAAAAGAAAGTGAGGGAAGATAATGAAATTACCATTTAATGAACTATTTCGAGCATCTTTTTTTAAAGAAATTTGGTGGGCACAAGAAGTGGGAATTCCTTTTGAAGAAGAAATTAAATGTTATCAAGACATATTATATCGCATGCAATGTTCAAACGATCCTTATCAAAAGTTATTTTGGGAAACTCGTGTCGCACTTTTTTATTTAGATACCTATAAATTAATTCATTATAATATATTAAAAAATACTCAAACGTTTGGGGATCTCGAATTATTTTCTACCTTTTCTACGTTAGAAGATTTTGATGATATTTTATCAGAAGCTAGTAGTAATCCTCAGTTTTTAAAAACGTTGATGGAACATTGTTATCGTTTTGCGGAAAAAACCTTTTTAGGAAAAGCGTTAATCATGAAAAGTTTATTGGAACAAGAAAATAGGGAATTAAGTGAAATAATTCCTCTTCATCAAGAAGAGGTAACTTATTTTAGTCGCCTTATTGATGCCTCAGATTTATCCTTTTTTTACCATCAAATGAATGTCATAGTCGGAAATGAAAGATATGAAAATTATGATTTAAATCATGTTATTGATAATATGAGAGGATTTTTAAAAGAAATATCATTAATAGATAGAGCTTCTGCCGAAAATATTTTTAGAGAAATTATTCAAAAAGATTATGAATGGTCCAAATATCTTCTTACTGCTCATTCATTTCCTTCTAAATTTTTAGAATTAGAAGCTCAAGATAGAATCGATTTAGTAGAACAAGAAGAATTGACGTTATCTAATATTATTGATTCTTATTTAAAAAATGATGATTTACTGATTTCACTATTAAATTCCTTTGTTGATATTGAAGAAGGAAATTTTACTCAAAACCAAGAAATTACCCAGAAAGATATCGACCAATACCGAGATTTATACATTTCTCCTAAAATAAAAAGAAAATTGAAAAAAGAGACTACATAGTCTCTTTTATTTTTTGAAATATATCTTCTACTTTTTCAATCTTTTGTTTTTCCTGATAATAAGGTTTTAAATGAAGATGAAAATGTTTTACTTCTTGAATTTCTCCATTATTTTGAATTAGTGTTATTCCATCAGCTTTTAAAGTAGAGGTAAGAATTTTTTTTACCTTTTTAGCGACCATCATAATGTGAGTAATTGTTTTTTCATCAATATCATCTAAATCTTTAAAATGTTTTTTAGGAATAATTAAAGAATGGCCATTGGAGTCAGGGTTCACATCTAAAAAAACCTTTACGATTTCGTCTTCATAAATAGTATAAGAGTTAATTTCTTCTTTCGCAATTTTACAAAATATGCATTCCATATTGTTCCTCCTTGCTTTTTCATTATATCAAAAAAATAAAAAAGAGTAAAACTCTTTTTCGTGAATATCTGCGAATATTCTATTTTTATTATGAAAAAACCGTTAATTTCTATACAATTTATAGAAAAAAAAAAGAAGGTATGCTAAAATAAAGTTTGGAGATGATAATATGCACAAACTTCAGATTCAAAATTTATCTGTTACAATCGGAGAAAAAGAGATTTTAAAAGATTTAAATTTAGAAATAAAATCAGGGGAAATTCATGTTATCATGGGACCGAATGGAGTAGGGAAATCGACTTTATCAAAAGTGATTATGGGAGATTCTTCCTATGAGATAAAAAAAGGAGATATCTTATTTGATGAAAAAAGTATCATATCTCTTTCGACCGATGAGAGGGCTCGGCTAGGAATTTATTTAACTTTTCAAAATCCAATGGAAATAGAAGGAGTTTCTAATGTCGACTTTTTAAAGGCGGCTGTTTCTTCTTTTCAAAAAGTAAATCTTTTTCAATTTATTAAAGAATTAGAAGAAAAGACAAACATATTAAAAATGGATAAAGAAATGTTAAACCGTCCTGTAAATATCGGATTTTCAGGAGGCGAAAAGAAAAAAAACGAAGTATTAGGAATGTATATGTTAAAACCTAAAGTGGTTATATTAGATGAAATTGATTCTGGACTAGATGTCGATAGTTTAAAAATTGTGGGAGAAAATATTATGGCTTATTATGAACAAGAAAAACCAGCAATTTTAATAATTACACATTATCAAAGACTTCTTGACTACATAAAACCACAAAAAGTACATATTTTATATCAGGGTAGCATTATTAAAAGTGGGACTTCTCAGTTAGTTACTAAAATTGAAAAGCAAGGATATCTTCCTTTTGTAACGAGTCATGAATAAAATTGTTTTAAAAAATAATCAATTAATGTTATCCGAAATCGATTTTACTATTTCACTATGTAGCAAAGAAAAAACAGAATTTAAGCCATTTCAATTAGAAATAAAAGTAGTAAAAGATACGTCGTTATTAATTGAATATCAAAATGAAATTCCTTCTAAATATGATATTCAAATTATCGTAGAACCGAATTGCTCTTTTGAACTTTATGAAAAAAAGAAAGAACAAGAGACAAAAATTCAATACCGATATGATATCTCTGAACAAGCTAGTGTAACAGTTCATAAATTTCAAGAAGCAAAAAAAATCAAAGAATTAGATATCGTATATTTACAAGGATATGAATCTCAAATCGATTATGACTTGAAAGCAATCAGTTTCGATAAACAAAAATATGATATGGTTATCTATCATTGTCAAAGTAATAGTAAAAGTAATATATCTAATCGATTACTTGCTCTTCAAGCAGGAGAAATTCATATCAATGTAACAAGTATCGTATATCCACAAATGAAAGATACTAATGTAATTCAAAATAATCGAATTTTAAATTTAAATAACAAGAAACATACGATTTGTCCCAATTTATTAATTGAACAAAACGATATTGATGCTTCTCATTCAGCGCATATAGGATCTTTTGATCCCGCTACTTTATTTTATATGAAAAGTAGAGGAATGTCGGAAAAAGAAGCAACTAAATTATTATTAAAAGGATTTTTACAAATGGATTTTATTCCTAGTGAAGAATTAGAAAAGATAATTGATCAGTATTGGAGGTGATTCTATGAATCGAGAAGATTTTTGGTTATTAAAACAAAATGTAATTTATTTTGATAATGGAGCTACTACGTTAAAACCTCATTGTCTATCAGAAGCAACAGATCAATATTATAATGAATATAGTACAAATGCTCATCGAGGTGACTATGAACTTAGTTTAAAAGTAGATGCGATGTATGAAAATGCGAGAAAATTAGTCGCTAACTTTATTCATGCAAAAGACCCAAAGCAAATCATTTTTACAAGTGGTGCGACTGATTCATTAAATAAGATCATCTTTGGATATTATGCCAATACTTTAAAAGAAGGAGATCATGTTCTGTTAACGAAAAGTGAACATGCCTCAAATATGTTACCTTGGTTTGAATTGGCCGATCAATTACATTTAAAAATTGATTATATTCCATTAGATGAAAATCATCAAGTGACATTAGAAAATGTAAAAAAGGCGATTACAGAAAATACGAAAGTAATTAGTATCGCTCATATAACTAATGTCATCGGAGATGTTCGTCCTATCAAAGAAATTACAAAATATGCTCATGAAAGAGGAATTGATGTTTTAGTTGATGGTGCTCAAAGTGTCGCTCATATTCCTATCCATGTCGAACAGTTAGATATCGATTTTTTAGCTTTTTCGGCTCATAAAATGTATGGACCAACGGGAGTAGGAGTATTATATGGAAAAGAAGAAAAATTAAAAAATATTCACCCTATTATTTTTGGTGGGGGAATGAATACAAGTTTTAATAGCGATGGGATTCGTGTTTACCATGAAATTCCTTCCATGTTAGAAGCGGGAACTCCAAATATTGCAGGGGTAATTGGCTTTGGAAGAGTCATTGAATATTTGCAAGGCAAAATGGAGATGATCCATCGTCATGAAGTAGAATTAAAAAAATATTTTATCGAACAAGCAAAGAAAATCAAAGAACTAGAAATTTATAATGAAAATACCGATAGTGGTATTATTGCTTTTAATTATAAAGGAATTTTTGCTCAAGATTTAGCTATTTATTTAGATCGATATCACATTTGTGTAAGAGCAGGAAATCATTGTGCTAAAGTATTAAAAGAAGAAATCTATGTAAAAAATACAGTACGCATCAGTTTTGGATTATATAATACCAAAGAAGAGATTGATCAATTGATTACCGTATTAAAAAATCCTAATATGAAAGCAGAGATTATTTAAAACATTTCATTGAAATGTTTTTTATTTATGATATAATAAAAATAGAATAATAAAGGAAGTGTCTCATATGGATTTAATTATTATTTTAATTTCTATTATTGCAGTAGCGATCATTTATAAAAAATTTCAAAGTGTCGTTTATTATATGGGAATCTTAGAAATATTTTTTCGCTTGATTCATACTTTTGTCAATCATTTAAAAATAGTAGAACTAACAAAATTTGTTCGATCTTATATTCCTTCTTCATTCGCTAGTGTTTTAGCGAAATATTCTAGTGGACTTTTATACGATATCTTTGTATGGGTACTTATTATTTTGTTTGCTATCTTTGAATTTTTCTTAATTAAATCTTTTATTAAACGAAAAAAATAATAAGCAGAAAGTAGGGGGACAAGATGAAAAATAGGAAAACAATCGAATTATTGATGGAAGAATTATTAGAAGAAAGAAATATTCTCTTTGAAAAACTAGATATTTCAATCTTTTTTATCGATTTACATAAATTAAGTAGAGAAAATAAAGCATTGCTTTTATCTCTTACCCATTTAAAAAAAATAAATCATGTGTCGATTTCTCTTCTTGAAAAGGGAAAAATTGGGTATATTATTTCTTTAGAAGAGGTTACTGATCCTCAAGAAATTTATAATATTATAGAAATCTTTCAAATGTTAGAACATCAAGATGTCACGATTGGACGATTGACGTTAGAACAGTTTTTAGAAAAGATGGATTTTTATTTAAATCAAGCTGACGATTATACTAAATACCAATATAGTAAAGGAATATATACGACTGATTTAATCGATCGATTTAATCAACAGTTTCAAACGGATTTAGTTCTTTGTCCAAAAGAAGGAACGTATTGGGAACATCGTGAAGATTATGAAAAACATGTTAAGTATTTATATTATCATAAGAAATAGTGACTAACTATTTCTTTTTTTCGCATAATAAAATAGGTGATATTATGTGGGAATATCGGTTATTTATTATTCGCAGAGAAAATGTTTCTCTTTTTCAAAAAAATCAAAAACTATTGTATGATACATTAAAAGTATTATTTTTACAAAAAGAAAATTTAAATATCGGTTATTCCTTATATCGACAGTTATGTATCCCTTTTTCTGTTTCATTATTATGTAATTATATTTCAGATAAGCTTCCTTGCCGTAAAATAGAAGATAAAAAATATCAATTGTTATCATTTTTTGAAAATACAGAAGTAGATATTCATTATTCCCATGTAAAAATTAAAACTGATAAACAATATTCAGAAATACTGAAAACGTTTTACATTTATCAAAAAAACATTTTTGTCGTCGATTTTAAAAGAGAAACTTTTTTTTGGTTAACAGAAGAGATTAGGAAACACATTTAAAAAAAAACATATAATGAACTAGGTGGTTATATGGATAAAATAACTAGTTTTAAGGAATTTGTGAAACTACATCCAAAACTATTAAACTATGTCAAAACAGGAGATATGACATGGCAAAAATTTTACGAAATGTATGATTTATATGGAGAGGATAACGAAGTATGGAAATCGTATATTACAAAGGAAGAAGTAGAATCTACGGTGGGTACTGCTTCGCTTGCAAGTATAGTAACTTGGTTAAAAGGAATTAACTTAGATAAGATGCAAGAAGGAATCAATAGTGTGCAAAGAGTTCTCGGGGTATTAGAAGATTTTTCATCGAAAGATTCAACGAATATTAAACCAGATTATCAACCGCGCCCTCTTTATAAACATTTTGAAGATTAATGACTCTAGAAACGATTATTCGATTAAAAAGGAACCCCGATTATCTTCGTTATATACGTGAAAATTCCTATTGGTATAAAATGTTAAATCGCAATCCTAATCTATTTTCCCAATTTGAAGAAGAAGTAAAGCAAACATATGGATTACGAAAAATAGATAAAATTAATAAGACGTTAGACATGATAGAAATGGTAGAAAAAATTATCACAACCATGAAATAATATGATACAATAACAGTGGTGGGAATATGCGTATTATCAGTGGAAAATATAAAGGAAAACAAATAAAAGGTTTTGATATTGAAGGAACGAGACCAACGATGGATCGAGTAAAAGAATCTCTTTTCGCTATGATTCAAAATTATGTACAAGGTAGCACTTGTCTCGATTTATTTGCCGGAAGTGGCTCTCTTGGTATAGAAGCACTGTCTAATGGTGGAAAAATTTGTTACTTTGTCGATAACAATCCCAAAGTAATACAAATTTTAAAAGAAAACACTAAGCAAATTGAACATAGTGAAATTCTTTTTTTAGATTATCAGGAAAGTCTCGTTTATTTCAAAAAAAATCATATCTCTTTTGATCTTATTTTTTTAGATCCCCCTTATCAAAAACATCTTTTAAAAGAATCTATTCAAATGATTGAAGAATATCAATTATTACGCTTACATGGTATTTTAGTCTGTGAATTTACCGATGAAGAATTTTCAAGTTCTTATTCTCTTATCAAAGAAAAAACATATCATGATAAAAAGATTCGTATTTATCAAAATGAAATGTAAAAGTTTCTTTTTTTTTGAAAGGAAACTCTTTTTTTATCGCGAATGTTATAGGTAAGGAGGTGATAAGATGAAATATCCATTTGTCAAACAGACAACTTCATATGATTGTGGTGTCGCTTGCCTTTTGATGATTATTCGCTATTATAAAGGAAATGTTTCATTTCAAAAATTAAGGGAATACACGAAGACGAATTACCGAGGTACGACAGCCTATCATATGATTGATACATTAAACTATTTTGGTTTTGATTCTCAAGGAATCGAAATTTCTTTTTCTCAATTAGTAAATGAAAAAATTTCTTTTCCGGCTATTAGTTATATGAAAATAGAAGATGGAT
>CANQYN010000003.1 GCA_947628105.1 uncultured Bacilli bacterium | reverse complement strand
ATTTGAAAATCAATTTATTTCTTCCAATACCCCCTCTAAATAGTGTCCAAATTATTGACAAAGTCCCAATCAAAAAAGAAAACTTATTTGTTTTCTTTAAAAAGATTTAATATATGAATAAAACATTCAGGTAGAGGAGATGTAAAATGGAGATATTCTTTTGTTCTTGGATGAACAAATCCTATTTCTTGAGCATGTAAACATTGTCCTGTATCATCGATTAGTTTTCTTCTTCCGTAAACGGGATCATTGACAATAGGATGTCCAATATAATTCATATGAACTCGAATTTGATGGGTTCTTCCTGTTTCTAATGTTAATTCTACTAAAGTGGCTTCTTGATATCTTTCTATTACTTTCAGATGAGTAATTGCTTTTTTACTATTTTTCTCTGTTACAGCCATTTTTTTACGATTTGTTTTATCTCTTCCAATAGGAGCATCTATCGTAATGCTATCATTTTCAATAACACCCCAAACTAAAGCAATATATTTTCTGGTGATTGTTTTATTAGCCAATTGTTCGGCCAGAAAAAGATGAGCTTTATCATTTTTAGCGACCATAAGTAGTCCACTGGTATCTGCATCGATTCGATGAACGATACCAGGGCGAAATTCTCCATTGATATGACTCAATGATTTTGAGTGAAACAATAACCCATTCACTAATGTATCAGAGGGATTTCCAACAGCGGGATGAACGACCATACCGCTTGGTTTATTAACAACTAAAACATCTTCATCTTCATAGATAATATCTAATTTTAAATTTTGAGGAATTAACTGCATTTCTTTTTCTTTTAATTCATTTACAGAAATGACATCTCCTTCTTTTAATTGATAACTTTTTTTCACCTTTTTTTCATTTACTAAAATATCACTATCCATAATTCCTTTTTCTATACGACTGCGACTATAATCTAATTTTTCACATAAATAAGAATCTAATCGTTTTCCCTCTGTCTCTTCTACTTTTATAATCATTTTTTCTCCTCCATTATCGAATAACATACAAAACCAATAACTGATATTACAATAAAAATATCTGCCAAATTAAAAATAGGATATTGATAACTTCCAAAGTTAAAATCAAAATAATCGATAACATATCCTCGACATAAGCGATCGATAAAGTTTCCCAAAATTCCTCCAAATAACATTCCATATAAAAATGGATATTTTTTTTCATGAAAGCACCAATATCCTAAAAAAAGAAGAATCAAAATCGTGCTTCCAATTAAAAATAAGTTATTCCCTACCATTATTGACCAAGCAGCGCCTTTATTTTGAACATAAGTAATTCGAAAAAAATTACGAATAATATGAAGAGAAGAAGAAAAAGGAATAAAATGAATCACTATATTTTTAACTACCTGATCTAAAATAAGAAAAATACTACTGATGAAAATGATTTTTGTGATATATTTTTTCATATCATTCACCTCGTTTGAAAAAAAGCAAATATTATTATTTGCTTATTATATTTCCTGTTTTTGTTTTCATCCCTTTTCCCCCTTGAAAAGTAGATAATACATTTGATTCAAAAGAAGTTACTTTTTTATCTTTTGCTTTGTAATCACGAATTGCATAATTAATTAATTCATCTAATAATTTTGTATATTCTTTTCCTTTTGGCGTAAAGAAGAAAAAAGATAAACATCCAGGAATTGTGTTTGGTTCATTGATATAAATTTGTTTTTTCTTTTGATCGATTAAAAAATCAAAACGAGTAACACCGGTTAAATTTAAAGCACGAAAAGCTTTTATTGAAGTTTGATATATTTTGTCGGCTAAAGCTTGATCTATCGAAGCGGGAATCTCAAATCCTGTTGTAGAAAGTTTTCCATTTGTCATTTTTCCCTTTGAAGAAGACATTTTTCCTTTAGAAGAAGATAAATATTTATCATCAAAGGTTAAGAAATCATTATCGGTAATCATTTCTCCAACAAGAGAAGTCTCTTGATATTCATAGTTTCCTAAAACAGCGCAATCTACTTCTAATAAATTAGGAACTACCTTTTCTACGATAATTTTTCTTTCATATTGAAGAGCTTCACGAATAGAAGTATCAATTTCCTTTTTTGTTTTCGCTACCGTTATTCCAATACTACTTCCTAAACAAGCTGGCTTTACGATAACGGGATATCCTAATTTATCAATTTTTTTCAATATTTCGTCTGTATTTTTAACATATTCATAATCATAAAACCACGTATAATCGATTACTGGTAAATGATTTGCTTGTAAAATTTGTTTTAAAGCAACTTTATCTTGTCCGATAGAAGCCCCTAAAATTCCTGGACCGACATAAGGAATTCCTACCATTTCTAAATAACCAGCAAGACTTCCATCCTCAACCCCTTTCCCATGAACGATTGGAAAAGCAATATCAAGATCAGTCACGACTGATTTAAAAAGACCATGAGTCTGTTGAAGACAAAATCTACCATCTTTTTTTAAGAGAACCACTCTTTTTGCATACCGTTTTAAATTATCGAAATCACGATATACGCTCATATCTTTTAACATTTCTCCTGTATACCATATACGATCTTTACTAATATAAATAGGAATTACCTCATATTTTTCTAAATCCATATATTCCATTGCTTGAACAGCGGTAATAATACTAACTTCATGTTCTACAGTTTCTCCCCCAAAAATAACCCCTACTTTAATTTTCATATTTTACACTTCCATTCTTATTGTTTTTAATATTAATTAATGAATACATCATATTTTTTTATGAACGAAAGAAATTTCTCAATACAATAATAACATTTTCCAAACGTTCTAAATAGGCATAATGGCTACATCCATCATAGATTACAACACCAGAATTATCGATTAATTTTTCTAATTCGTAGGCTTCTTCTACTGGAACAGCTTGATCTTGTGTCCCCCAAAAAATCAAAGTGGGACAAGAAATTTTTTTAACATCGTCAGAAATATCTAAATTTACTGTTTTTACTAATACCTCTCTCATAACCGAAGAAGCATTTCGATAATCTGTAGATCCCATATGTTTTTTTGCCCATGGTTCTAATTTTTTTAAAAGAGGAACCTTTTTTAATTGTTTTAACACTCTTACTTTCCATGGTTGTTTTTCAAACTCTTTATGAAAAGGGCTTGCAAATAATACTAATTTTTTTACCTGATATTTACTAGCATATTCTAGGCTAATTTTTCCTCCAAAAGAATGCCCTATCAAAATTGGTTCTTCGATTTGTAATTCCTTTAAAAAATCATGAATAAAATCAGCATAATCATAAATAGTCCATGCGAAAGGCGGTTCACTTGATTGTCCATATCCTGGTAAATCTAAAATAACGATATCGTATTTTTTAGCAAACGGATTCCCAACAGGACGCATCATTTCTATATTTTGTCCCCATCCATGTAATAATACTATCGTATCTTTTGCGGATTTATCTCCATAACGTAAATAATTGACTTTAACGCCACGAATTGTCATTTTCATTCACCTATTTTATTTTAGCATATTTTTTCTTGTAATAAAAGAAAATAGAAAATATTTTTCTATTTTAAGCAATTCGATTTAAATTTTTAAGCATTGATTTTGTTTTTAAAGAAAGACCTGTATACTGTTCATAATACTCATCAATAAATTGATTTAATTCTTTTTGAACATCTTCTCCAATTTCCAATTTGGTAATTTTAGAAATATCGACATAGTAAAACATACGAACTAGTTTAATCGTTTTTTCTTGTAAGATAATTTCATCAGAATAACAATTTTTACATATCAATCCGCCACGATTACTAGAAAGAGTGATAATATCTTGTTTTGAACCACAAATACTACAACAATCGATAACAGGACGAACTCCTAAATAAGTTAAATATTGTAATTCTAAAATATTCGCTAAAAGAGAGGGAGAAAATCCTTCTTCTATTTTTTCAAGCAAATTAATTAATAAATGATATATTTCTTTCTTAGGATTTTGCCTCATTACTTGATAAGATAAATCCAAAAGATAAGAAGCATAGGTAATTTTAGTAATATCTTTTAATATATTTTTATATTGGGATAAAATATCGACATTAGATAAAGTAGAAAGTTTATCTTCTTTATAGTAAACGTAAAAATTTCCTCTCGTCAATTTTTGAGTACCACTACGAAGAGGACTTTTTAATCCTTTTGCCCCTTTTGCTAAAACATCGATAATTCCAAAATCAGGAGTTAGTACTTTAATAATTTTACTCGAATCTTGATACGAACGTTCAGAAACGACAATTCCTTCTATTTTTTTAATCATTTTTCTCTAATTCAAAACGATATTTTTGTTTTATTTCTGGATATTTTTTATGATCGACGACAGAGAGAAATTCTTCTTCTCTTCGCGCCCATATCTCTCCTGTATCTTCATGGGTATAAATTACTAAATTTTCTAACGTTTCACAATCTTTAGCAAGCATTATTACGCGATGCTTTGTTCCTTTAAAATGCCTATAAATCCCCCCGATATTTACTTTCCTCTTCATCTTCTTTTATTCCTTTCATCAATTGTTTATATTTTAAATAATATTCAATTTTTCCTGTTTTACAAAATAAATCCCATAATAATTTTCTCATCCTATCACCTATTTTATAGTGATTAATTTTTTTTGATTTTATTCAAAAGAAGAATATCCAAATTCTTGTAAATATTTTTCTTTATCTCTCCACTTTTTAATTACTTTGACATAAGTTTCTAAATAAACTTTTTTTCCAAGTAACTGTTCTAAATCATCTCTTGCTTTTACTCCTATTTCTTTTATCATTTTTCCTTGTTTTCCTATTATTATTTTTTTAATAGAATCTCGATCGACGATAACACAAACTTGAAGATAATAGCTATTTTTTTTCTTTTCTATATTTTCAGTAATACAAGTGATAGAATGAGGAATTTCTTGATCCGTTAGTTCAAATATTTTTTCTCGTACTATTTCTGAAATCTGAAATGACAATGATTGATCTGTATAAGTGTCTTTTTCATAATAAGGAATATCATCTGTTAAAAATTTTTTAATAACTTGAATCAATTCTTTTATATTTTGACTTTTTAAGGCAGAAATAGGTACAATTTCATCAAATTCATATTTTTCGCTTAAATTTTTAATCTTATAAAAGATTTCTTCCTTCGTTAATTTATCAATTTTATTTAAGACTAATATGATTGGTTTATTTGTTTTCTTAATTTTTTCAAAAACAAATTCATCTCCTTTTCCAAAAGAGACAGAACCGTCAACTACAAATAAATGAAGATCAACATCTTGTACGCTATCATATGTATATCGATTCAAATATGTTCCTAATTTATGAGTAGCTTTATGAATACCTGGTGTATCGACAAAGATCATTTGATAATCTTTTTCATGATAAATTCCTTTTATTTGATTTCTTGTCGTCTGAGGTTTATTAGAAGTAATTGCTACTTTTTTTCCAATAATATTATTTAACAACGTTGATTTCCCAGAATTAGGTCTTCCTACTAAACTAATAAAACCTGATTTCATAACTGAATCCCCCATAATAACGATACAATTTTAGGCCCTAATATCATAATTCCCATGATAACAGATACGACAGCAAATACTAAGACTGCAGCCGCAGCCGTATCTTTAGCAATTTTTGCCAAAGGATGAGTTTTTGGCTCTACTAAATCTACAACAGCTTCAATAGAAGTATTAATTAGTTCCGTAGCCATAACCAATCCAGATATCAAGATTAATAACATCCATTCTTCGATAGATAGTTCTAAAAATAATCCTAAGATAAAAACCATCGTCGCTACAAAGACATGAATCGTCATATTTTGTTCTCGAATAAAAGTTGTTTTAAATCCTTCCCATGCATATTTAAAACTATTGATTAGTCTTTTTTTCCCTCTGGGTTTACCTTCTAATTTGTGCTTCATTTAGTACCTCCTCTTGTTTTGAAAACATCACTTTTTCTTCTTCTTTTGTCATATGATCGTATCCTAATAAATGATAAAACCCATGAACTGCTAAAAAACATAATTCCCGTTGTAATGAATGACCATATTCTTTCGCTTGTTCCTTCGCTTTTTCTAATGATATATAAATATCGCCTAAAATGCGAATGTTATGACATCCGTTTCACGATTTACCTTTCGATACTTCTTATTTAATCGATGAATATATTCATTATCCACTAGTATAATATTGAAACTTACTTTTTTTAACTTTTCTTTTTGAAGAGCAATATCAATTACTTTTTTGATATCGTTTTCTTCTATTACTTGTTCTTCACAAGTATTAATGATCTCGTACATCTTTTTTTATCTCCTCTATTTTTTTCTCCATTCCAATTTGTTGATAAACGGTAACAAATAGTTCTACAATTATTTTACTATTATTTTGATCAACTTTCAATTTTTTTATATCAATAATTTTTTCTTTTTCCAAAAGAGATTTTTGAATTTTATCTCTAGCATAAGAAATAGCTTTTTCTAACGCTTCTTCTTTGGTCAAAGCTTCTTCGATAATTAGTAATTCTTTTTGTCTTTCATAATTAAGAGAAATTGGCAATAAATTGCTTTTCAAAATAGGTTTAGAAAAAATTTTTTTATGACGAAAAGGTGAAAAAGAAAATAGTTCAATCCGCTTGTTTAAAAGAGATAAACTCCATCCTTTTTTTGTCTTTCCTGTTATCTTTTGTTCTTGATAAAAAAGAGGATATTCGACTGTTGTCTTATACCATACTTCACCATATACTTTTCCTTTGGCACTCACTCTTTTTTGTATTTTGTCATTCAAAAGAATTTCTCCACTAATAATGACATCTCCTGGTTTTACATAATCGTTGATATTTTTGATAATTTCTCCTTCTTCGGCATCGATAGAAAGAATAATGGCATTATGCTTAGAAACGATGTTTTGAATTGGTCTTTTTTCTTTTTCTTTAGAAATAATTCTCTCTTCTACACGAACGACATATTTTACTCCTACTTCTTTAATTTCTAACCATTCTATATTATTTCGATAACGATATAAAATTTCTTTTTTAATTTTATTAATTTCATCATAATTTTTTTTAAAATGATATTTTGAAATTCCATATTTTTTTAATTCTTCTTGTAATAAAAGACGTAATTTTTTATCATTGTGGACGACTTCTACATCAAATACAATATGACTTAAAAAAATAAAAAGAGCTAGTCCGAAAAGAAAAAACAAAAGAAAAAAACGATATTTAAAAATTATTTTCTTGCCTTTTTCTATCCCATACCAATTCGTAATTTTTATATCGTAAATTGTTTTTAAATCTTGTATTTTTTCATAATCTTCTTTTAAAATTTTGATATATGCTTGATTTATTCCATGGTACCTTATATGATACAAGTTAATCTTTGCTTGATTCAATCGTTTTAAAAAGCGATAAATATTTTTCCCTTCTATTCTTACTTCAATGTAATGTTTCATAAAATCACCTAAATTCTATTTTTTGAATCATTCCACATACTAGCACCTCATCACTTACTAATTTACTGACAACTAACTTATCACCTATTACCGTAATCACTTTATTTCGATATTGTATTTTTACTTCTTTATTATCAAAATGAATCATTTTATCATAACTGACTATATTAACGTAATTATCACTCGCACGAATTTGAAAATTATCTTCGAGTAAATAATTTTTCCCTTTTTGAATCAAATCCATTTTATCACCACTATCATCTATTAATTAAATATGAAAAAAAGTATGAAACATTCATACTTTTAAAAAATAAGGATTATGACGTATTTCATCTCCTAATGTCGTATATTCTCCATGTCCAGGATAAAGAATTATCCTCGGGTTATATTTTTTTATTTTTTGAATACTTTCTTTCATTTGTTGAGAATTACCTGTATCTAAATCCGTTCTTCCAATAGTTCCTTTAAAAATAAAATCCCCCACAAACATAACTTGAAAATCATATAAATAAAGAGATATTGAATCGGAACTATGACCAGGAGTATAAATTACTTCGATGTTAATTCCTTTTACACCATATCGTCTTTCCTGTAAATTATGAAAATCATATACTGGAACTCCATAATATTTCTTCACATCTTGTAATGCCCCGACATGATCAAAATGATGATGGGTTACAAAAATTCCTACCACTTGAGAAGAACCAACTAAAGATTTAATTCGATAAAAATCATCTCCTGGATCGATAATAAGCGCTTTTTCATCGAAAAAAACAACGTAACAATTTTCTTCTAACTTCCCCACTTTTATACTTTTTATCTGCATATTTTATCCCTTTCTATTTAATATTTCTTCTACTGGTTTATATGTTTTTCGATATCCTTCGATTAACCCATACTCTTCCATTGCTTGTAAATGTTGTTTCGTAGGATACCCTTTATGATTTTTATAACCATATTGTGGATATTTTTTATCTAATTCATACATCATGTTATCACGAGTTACTTTGGCAATGACACTAGCTGCTGCAATCGAAATACTTTTAGCATCTCCTTTAATAATTGATGTAGAAGGGATATCTAAATCAAGAGGCATCGCATCCACTAAGACATGTTCTAAAGGTATTTGATTTTTTACTTGTTCAATGGCATCGATCATCGCTAATCGAGAAGCTTGATAAATATTTACCTGATCGATAACTTCTGGCGAAATAATACCAATTCCATAGCAAACAGCATGTTCTTTAATATATTCAAAAAAAACATTTCTCTTTTTTTCCGATAATTTTTTTGAATCGGTTAATCCCTCTAAGACAAAATCGCGAGGAAGAACACAACAAGCAGCAACTACTGGTCCCACTAAAGGGCCTCTTCCTACTTCGTCAACTCCTCCGATATATTGAATTCCTTTTTGATATAATTGGTTTTCATATTTATATAAATCAATTTCTTGCATATTACACCTCGATTTCATTATAGCACAAAATTAGGACATTCGCATATAGTAACGTGAGGAGGAAAAACATGAAAAAAGATAGAAACTGTGGTATGGCACCTTATCCTATATATCCACCATACCAAGGAATGAATCCAGGTATGATGCCTATGCCTATAGGAACAGCTCCTATGATGCAAAGTCAAATGACACCTGTAAATAATGATTATGGAGTTTCATCTAACACGATAGAACAACAGTTAAATACCCTACAAGATGAAGTAAATACCCTACAAAGAAGAGTAAACAATCTTGAAAATTTATATAATCAATTAAATACATCTAGTACTTATAATAGTTCAAACTATCAAATGATGTAAAAAAAGTTCATATTATGAACTTTTTTTAATCTGTTTCACCATTTCATTGACTTGATCAAAAGGACTCATTACTTGATATGAAGCAAGATCTTGTTCTTCCATCTCCATGATTTGAGCAATTTTTTCATCTGTTAACGTAGGAGATGTAAACTGTCTTATTTTCAACAATAAATATAATTGTTCTAAAGAAGTTAATGATTCAAATAACTCTTTATATTTACTATCAAAAAGAATTTCTACACCATCTTGATATTTCATTATTTCAGGAAAAATTTTATCGATTGAAATTCCTTTCACATAAGCATAATCAAGTAAAATAGAAGTTATTTTTTTCAAAGAAAGAGATGTCATTTTAGAAATACTACTAAAAGAATATTCTTTTTTTAAAAATAACAAAACTTCTTTTGAAGAAATTGATAAATCAAGTTGAGCGATAGAATCGACGCTTTCTTCTTGTATATACTGTAAAATAGAAGTTTTTGGTTTTTCTTTTATTCCCATAACTTTTTTGATATCTTCATCAGTAATTTCTTTTTTTTCGTCTAATTGATTCAATTGTTCTTTCATCAAATATACTAAATTTCGAAAATAATTTACTTCTTTTTTCGTCCACTTTTTATCTCTTGGCTCCAAATTTTCCCCTTCATAAAACTCATATATTTTTTGATATTTCATTGGTTGATACTGTTTCATAAGAGCAATCATTTGAAGAACTAAGCTTCTTTGAGATTCAGAAAACCGATTTAAAAATGCCTTTTTCTGTTTAGTACTTTCTTTTGATTTTCCAAAGAAGACTTTTTGTACTTCTTCTTTTGTAATAATTTTTTGTGTTTTAAAATAAGGAAGTTGAGTTTTGATTTTACTAATCCAATGAAAAAGATAACTTCTATCATTTCCTTGAAACAAAGTAGGAAGTGCAACAAGAGAATATTCTTCATAATATTGATTCATACACTGTTTAAAATGTTCATCTTGCTCTTTTATCAATGACACGATTTGCAATACCATTTCTTGATCTTCATTTTTAAAATGACATAAAAAATCTTGTTTCTTTCTTCCGCGAGTTACTTGATAGTATTCTTGGCGTATAATCTGTTTTGTTACATGATCATATTGATGGAAAAAATTTACCTTTTCTTGAAGGCGTTGAACTAATTGATGGATCTTATAATAGTCTCTTCCCACTAGTTTTATTTCTTTTAATCTCAAACTTTGATCAAAATAATCCTTAATTATCTGATAATCTTTTAAATGTTCTTCTCGTAATACATCGATGATAGAAGAAACTAAATCTTGATCTGGTAGAGAAAAATTATCTAACAAATTTCGTTTCAATCTTTTATTTTTATTTAATATCATACGTATTTGTTCATCGGTCACATGAGGAATTTCCCTACATTTTTCTAAATAACAATCTATTTGTCTTCCTAAGGAAGAAAAATAGGCAATATCATAAGTCATAAATTTTTTCTTTTGGGGTTGTAATTGTTCTCCTTCATAAAATTCATACAAACGTTGGTATCTGTCAGGTTGTATTTCTTTCATTTGACGAATAATTCGAAGTACTAAAGCTTGATCTTTTTCATCAAATTTCTGTAAAAATGATTTTCTAGTTTTATGAATATTTTGATAACTATTTAAAATAATCTCTTGTATTTCTTTTTCCGTAATAAAATCGATTTCTTTACACTGAGACAAATATCGTTTTATGTGATTTTTTAAATTTTGTAGCGACGTTTGCGCATAATGATTGTCTGATTTTTTTCGGGTGAGATTTTCTCCTTCATAACATTGATATAATAACTGATATTCGGCAGGTTTTACTATCTTTAAATTATCGATAATTCGAATTAAAAGTTCTCTATCTTCTTCTTCAAAAAATTGAAAAAAATTACGCTTTCTTCTTGTAGTAGGTTCTTCCTTTTTTCGTTTCATTATATTTTTAATATCGTCATCTGTTATTTTGTCATACTCAGATAAACGAGTTAGATAACGTTTGATACGAGTGGTTATATTATCTAACTGTTGTTTCCCACTATTTGAAAATATTTTTCCATTAGAAGATAAATCTTTTCCTTCATAATATTGATAAATTAACTGATAATCTTCTTCTCGTTCCGTCTTTAATACTTGAATAATTTGTAAAATTAAATCCCTATCGTCAGAATTAAACTTTTCTAAAAAACTCTTTCTTTCTTTTCCTTTGGCTCGAACAGAAATTGCTTTTCGAATATCTTCTTCCGTTATATTTTCTAACGTATTTAATTTTCCAACATATTGTTTTATTCTCTTTACTAAATATTGTAATAAATGTTTATTTTTAGAAGTCATTACATATTGTTTTCTGATTAAATCTTTTCCTTCATAGTATAAAGAAATCAAATGATAATCTTCTTCTCTTTGACCTTTTAATTGCTCGATAATTTTTTGAATTAATTCTTTATCACTGGCTTCAAAAAAATCGAAAAAACTATTTTTTTGATTTTTTTTAATGGTATTTCTTACTACTTTTCGAATATCTTCTTCCGTTATATTTTCTATCTTTGATAAATCAAAAAGATATTTTCTCATCTTTTCTAAAATATGTTGAAGAAGATATTGTTGCCGTGTCGTTAGAGAAGTAAACGTAGCATTCAGTGAATCGGCATCAAACAAAGAAATAATATTTTCATATTCTTTTGGTTTTTCTTCTTTTAAGATAGGAACAATCCTTCTGACTATTTTTTTCTCATTTTCTTCAAATCGTTCATCTAATCCTTTTCGATATTTATTACTTTTCTTGGGGTAAATAATCTTTCGAATGTCATCTTCTGTATAGGAAGAAAAATTAGCTAATTTCATTAAATATCTTCTTGTACGGTTTGTTAAATTAGTAAAATAGGCAATCATTTCATTGGAAAAACTGATCTCTTTAGCATCCCATGTTTCTTCATCAAAATAATCAACTAATTTTTGATATTCTTCTGTCTTATCTTTTTTCCATACTTCTATAATAGCAAATAAATTTTCTTGGTTTTCTTTTGAAAAACGATTTTGAAAATTTTTGACGTGATTGAAAGATACCTCATTCTTTTTTTCTTTTGTTTCAACAGGTAAAGTTTGCTCTTGATTTTCTTTTTTTTCTTTAGAACAAAGTTCTAAAAGTCGATGATTAATTTTTTGATCAATCTTATAAATTCTTTTCATCACTTCTTCTTCTTTTATATTATCTAAATCTAATACCTGATATATGTCAATCAATTCAATTTTTGGACGAGTGATTCCATAATAATAAGCAAAAAGGAGAAAATCTTTGTCTTCTTTCATTTCTTCTATTACTTGTTCTACTTGTTGTTTAGAAATTTGATATTTTCTCGCATACGACAAAATTGATATTCCCTTGGGTAATCGTTTTTTTTCTGATTTGTTATCTGGTCGAATATAAATTTTGGGATTATTTAATTTATCTCCTAATTGTTTTGTTACTTCAACATAATTTTTTGTTTTTTGATAGACATTCTTCCCAAAATCTAAATTATCATTAATTCTTTGAATCGCTAAATCTAACTGCATTTTTTCATAATATTCCAATCGCTTTCTAGCATACATATTTTCATTAAAATCTAAGCCAAAAGCTTTTTGTAATATAGAACGATCTTTAATATAAAGTCCATAAATAATTGATTTTAATAATTCGTTATCAACATTTTGTTTCAAATATGATTGGATATATTTTTCCATTTCCAAAACCTCCCCTATTTTTCATTAAAATCCACTTCGTTTAAATAATTTTTCTAAATCATATTTACTATAAAAAATCATCGTTGGTCTTCCATGTGGACAATGAAATGGATTATCACATTTTTTTAAATCATCAATTAAATGATGAATTTCTTCCATACTAATACTCTGATTTGCTTTAATAGCCAGTTTACAGCTTAACATTGTCGCAATACTTTCATTAAATTTTTCAATGGTAAAATCTTTTTCAAAAGAAATTACAGCTTCACATATCTTTTGAATTGCTTGTTTTTCATAATTTTTCGGTAGCCATGTTGGATGAGCTTTTATAATAATTGATTGAATTCCAAATTCTTCTATTTCGAACCCCATATTTTTTAATAAATCAAAATTTTGTTTTAAAATTATAAATTCACTATTAGAAAATTCCAATGTAATAGGAATTAATAAAGGAATACTATGATGATTCGGATGTCCTAATTGATATTTATATTTTTCATAATTGACTCTTTCTTTAGCAGCGTGCTGATCAATAAGGGTCATTCCATCTTCGTTTTGACATACAATATAAGTTCCATGAACGACACCAACAGGATATAATTCTTTGAATTTTGGCTTTTTTTCTACGGTTTCTTCTGATGATTGTTCTTGAATTTCAAATAAAGGAGTTTGAATTTGATCATCATCTACCAGAATCATATCATCTTCTTCTTTTTCTTCTTCTCTTTCCAAACTTAAAGCAATTTGTTCTACTTTATCCTTTACTACTGTTTTTGTCGCTTCAATAACTGGAGTATGATTCATCTGATGAAGTTGATTTTGAATAATTGTTTGAACTAGTTGTAATAACTCTTCCATATTTGAAAATTTAATATCCATTTTTGTCGGATGAATATTTACATCGATTAAACTAGGGTCTGTTTCAATATTTAATACCACAACAGGATACCGATTATCTGGCTTATAAGAATGATAACTATCATTAATTACTTTATTTAATTCTGTATTACGAACAACTCTTCCGTTGACTAAAGTTATCATAGCATTTCGATTCGAACGATGAATTTCTGGAAAAGAGATATATCCAGAAATCGAATAGTCATTATTTTCTCCCTTAATTTCAACCATCTTTCGAGCAACAGATACACCGTATATATTTTTAATTACTTTTTGTAAATTTCCAGAACCATCCGTATTTAATAAAGTATTTCCATTATTTGTTAAAACAAATTTTATCGTTGGAAAAGATAGGGCAATTTTATTGACATAATCAGTAATACTCGCCAATTCCGTATAAAGACTTTTCATATGCTTTAATCGAGCAGGTGTATTATAAAATAAATTATTTACTTCGATAATTGTTCCTTTTCGAGCATCGGTTGCTTTTACTTCTTTGACAGTCCCTCCTTCGATTTTAATATACGTTCCAACATCTTGATTTGCTGTTTTTAATATTACTTGACTGACACTGGCGATAGAAGCAAGAGCCTCTCCACGAAACCCTAATGTATTAATATTAAATAAATCATATTCGTTTTTTATTTTACTCGTAGCATGTCGATGAAAAGAGAGTAAAGCATCCTCTTTACTCATACCGAAACCATTATCGATTACGCGTATTTGTTTTGTCCCCGCTTCTTTCAATTCAATTTTTATTTCCGTTGAATTGGCATCAATACTATTTTCTACTAATTCTTTGACAACACTTGCACAACGTTCTACTACTTCTCCAGCCGCTATCTTATTGGCAAGTAATTCGTTCATTATTTGAATATGAGCCATAAAAACCACCAATACTATTATATCATTTTTTTGAAACAAAAAAAATAAGAGAATTGCTTTTCTCTTATAATTCAATAATTTTAGGACGATGTTTCACATAAGGTAAAAATTTTTTTAATAAATCTTCTGTTTTTATCTTAATATGACTTGTATTTTTTCCTGGATTACAACCGAAATATTCAGATTCTGTAATTTCCTTATCCAAAATAAGTTGAATATAATCATCCGTATCATTGATAAGTCCCATTACTGTCGCAGATCCAGGAGTAGTTCCTAAGTATTTTTCCATATACTCACTAGGAGCAAAAGAAATATGTGATAAGCCTAATTTTTGTTCAAATTTTTTTGTATCAAATGATTTATTGGCTGGTAATACAAGTAAGAAGAAACTCGTTTTTTTAGCATTACATAAAAATATATTTTTTCGAATTTCGACATCTAATACTTTATTTACTTCGACACATTCATCCATGGAAGAAACAGCTTCATGATCGACACGTTCATATTTAATACTTAATTTATCTAATGCTTGAAATACCTTTTTTTCTAATGCACTTCTCTCTTCTACTGGTGCAGTTGTAAAAATCTCACTAAATGTCATCTTTTTTCTCCTTTCAAAAGATTTTAAATCTTTTTTAATGTGAATAATTTAAACCCGCTGGATTTAATCTACTTCCTGTGTAAGGAAGACCTCTCCATACCTCAAAATGCAAATGAGGACCGGTTGCACTACCTGTTGCACCAACATAACCGATAATTTGTCCGCGGGCAACGATTTGCCCTACTTTAACAGCAATTCTAGACATATGGGCATACATCGAAGAATATCCATTGTTATGATTAATGACCACATGATTACCATAAGAATAATGATATTCAGCGGTAACTACTTTCCCATTATTAGAAGCATAAATAGGAGACCCGTAACCGGTTCCAGAAATATCAAGCCCCGTATGTAATTCACGATATGATGAGAATGGACTAACACGATATCCATAACCTGAAGAAATCGTATATCCGCTTCGTGTAGGCCATAACCAATTCCCACTAACACCAACACTAGGAATTTCTTTTTGACCATAAACTACTACTTCTGGAATTGGAGTTTTTAATTCTCGTTTACTAACTGGTTTAATATAAGTAATTGCGCCATTAATTGTTTGTACTTTTTGGCTAACTCGTTCTAATCCGTTTTCTCCTTTTTGCGTTACTTTACTATATCCTTTTTGCATACTAGAGTCATACTTGGCAGTAGAAGAATAACGTTTTACGATATCTTCTACCGTAGAAGTTTCTACTACGACACGAATCTGTGGATCCATCACTCCAATAACGACCTCTTGTCCTTCAAACAATAAACTTTTATTGCTAGTAAATGTAGGATTGGAAATTAAAAATTCTTCTGTACTAATTTTATTATTAAAGGCAACACTTTCGATTGTGTCTCCTCGTTTTACTTTATATTTTTTTTGATCTTTCGTTGTTCCAAAAAGTAAAAACTTTGTTAAATCATCTGTTGTGGTATAAATCGTTTCTGTCACTGGAATTTTAACTTGCTTAATCGTAATATCATCATCTAAATAGATACTATCGATATATTTTCCCGTTGTTGTAATTTGTGATTGCGTTTCTTCCAAATATTGTTCATATTTTTTCTTCCCAACGAATGTCGTAATAACATTTTTCACGCTTTCTTCAAATAAATTTTTATCCGTTACATATATTTTCGTTGTTTTGGTTTTTTCTTTTGTTTCACTATCCTCATGTTCCTCTCGAACAATAGAATGAATAGTAAATTGATATCCATTAATAGTAAATGGTTTTTTATTTAAAATTTTTTCATATACATCCTTAATATCATCAATTTTATCATCATAGCTTAATACTCTTTCAATATCTAATCCATTAGGAGAAAAAATTTTATTTACTCCAAATTTTTTTCGATATTCATCATTTTGTTTATCGATATAATCTTCTAACTTTGTTTTAGAATCGACAACCCCAATTTCTTCACCATCTAAATATACCTTAAAATAAGAAGCTGGTTCCGCGTTAACACGATTATCAAATGATAAAAAATAAATACCAACTCCGATTAATATTACTAATATTCCCATTAAAAATTTCTTCATATTATCACCGTTTAAACATCTGAATTATATCATATATCTCATTATCAAGTCAAACAAAAAAGCACCTTTACAGTGCTTCTTTATCCCCTTTTTATTTGATATATTGTAAACGTTTATTTCCTGTTAATACATATCCTTTTTTCGTTAGAGAAGTATCAATTTTACATGTTGACCATTTTGTATCTCCACCAACATATTTACGTGTTCTATAACGATAGTATGTTTTACTTGTTCCACCGATATATTTGATACATTTTGTTCCAGATAATTCATATCCACTTTTACATGTATATTTTATTTTCTCATTCGCTGTTACAGTATTAACAATTTTACGAGTACATTTTGTTCCATCTTTAACATATCCGCTTGGACAAGAATATGTGACTTCTTTTGTCGTATTTGCTGTCTGAGAAGTTGTTTTATAACATTTTGTTCCATCTAAAGCATATTCAGCAGGACAACTATATTTTACTGTTTTTGAAGCAGTCACAGTAGTTGTTTCATAACGAATACATTTTGTTCCATCTTTCGTATATCCACTTGGACAACTATAACTTACAGATTTGTCTGGTGTTGCCGTTGATGTTTCGTAACGATAACATGATGATCCATCTTTCGTATATCCACTTGGACAACTATAGCTTACAGATTTGTCTGGTGTAGCTGTTGAAGTTTCAACTTTACTACAAGAAGTTCCAGAAAGCGTCCAACCAGCGGCACAACTATAAGTTACCTTATCTGGTGTTTTAATATCATATACATAATATGTAATCGTACGACAAACATCTGTACAACTTACATCAGTATAAGTTTTTACTAAAGTAAAGTTTTCATCACCTTGTGGAGATGTAAATGTTTCACGAACAACTCCACCTTTTACCGTTGTTTTTGTAGCTCCCTTAGTAATACGTGTTTTCTTAATACATTGAGAACCATCGATAACATATCCGCTTGGACAAGTTGTCGTTGTCGTTTTTGATGCTGATCTTGTATATTTTAATGTACGTTTACAAGTTCCATCAGAATAACTATATCCACTTGGACAAGTTGATGTCGTTGTTTTCGTAGCTGATTTTGTATATTTTAACGTTTTACTACAAGCACCGTCTTTAATGACATATCCTTCTGGACAAGTTGTCGTTGTCGTCTTAGTAGCTGATCTTGTATATTTTGTTTTCTTTAAACATTCTCCGTTTGAAATAACATATCCTTCTGGACAAGATGTTACTGTCGTTTTAATAGCTGAACGAATTCCTGTTTGCGTTTTAACACAACTTTTTCCATCTAATACATATCCTTCTGGACAACTATAAGATTTTGATTGAGCGGCAGCTAATTCTTCAGTTTTTCCACCCTTATGAACTACGTTCTTTTGGACTTGAACAGTAGAAGAAGCTTTTGGCTTTCCTGTTTGCCATGCAGACCATTTTGACCAATCTGTCCATCTACCATTCAAACGATATTCACATTCGTAAGATCTTTGAATAGCTGGAGAAGATGCAATTACTTCTTTTGTACGAGATTGACATACAGGACCTTCGCAATAACTATAGCATCCAATATATACAATAATAAATTCTTCTTCTTCACCGCATTTTAAATTTACTTTTAATGTATATTCTCCCTTTACTTTTGTAAGTAATACATAAGAAGCATCAGGATCACATGCATTTCCTGACATATCAACAATATTTGTCACTAAATGCATTTGTAACATTTGACCTAATGTTAACTTCTTCGTATCCCCTATTCTTTGTGGCAATCTTGGTGTTGTAAAATATAAAATTGCAGCTTCTTTCATCTGTGTTAAATTTTGATTAAATAACATACTATTTAATCCAAGAAATTGATTTTCATTGGTTTCATCATTATCTTTTTCTTCTGTATCTGGAGTATTTCCTAAAAAGTTAAACCCTTTTAAATATTCTTTTGTTGGGAATAACCATACTAGAATAAATAAGAATAATGCCACGAATAAAAATGCTAATGCAATATCACGGATTGAAAAATTATTTTGTCTATTTGTATTCATAATATTTCCCCCTTTTGAAATATGCCGATTATTATAGCACAAAATTTTGATTTGTCAAGTATTTTCTTTATTTTTAAAGAAAATAAGAAAAATTGTAGGAGAAATTTTTTCCCTACAATTTTATTTCTCTTTATTTAGTCAATTCATGAGAAGCTTCTTGTTGAGCTTCTTTGGCAGCAGCTTCTACAGCTTCCTTATAAGCAGCTTTTTTAGCGGCCTCTTCAGCGGCTTTCTTAGCAGCAGCTTCTTTTTCAGCTTGTGCTTTTTTAGCAGCTTCTTCAGCAGCTTTCTTAGCAGCGGCTTCTTTTTCAGCTTGCACATTTTCTACTTTTACTTTTGTAGCAGTTGCTTTTACTGGTTCATCAACAATTTGTTCATCGTCAGGATCTTCAACTTCAGTATGAGTTCTATCTCCATCTGGTGTCACATCTTCAACGATTTCGTCTTGGTCACCTTCGTCTACTACAGTATCATTAGAAGGTTTCTCATTATTTTCAATATGTTTGTCACCTTCAACGATTTCTTCATCTTTTGGATCTTCAACTTCAGTATGAGTTCTATCTCCGTCTGGTGTTACATCTTCAACAGTTTCATCTTTTCCTTCTTCAACTTCGGTATTAGTATGATTTCCATCTCCTGTAACATCCTCTACTTTTTCGTCTTTTCCTTCTTCGACTTCAGTATGAGTTCTATCTCCATCTCCTGTAACATTTTCTACTGTTTCTTTTCCAGAACCAGTTGTTGTTGTAGATGAATTTTTTCCATTCCCTGTAATATTTTCTTCAGAATATCCACCTAATTGTTCAACAATTGTTTTTCCTCCAGAAATCACAGCTCTTCCCATATTTTTAATACTTCCATCTGGATTTACTTCAATACCATAAACTTTTCCAGTATTGTAGTTCATTCCACCTTCACTATTATTTATATTATTAACTGTTTCATTCCCTATACATTCATATCCCATAGATCTTAAGAAATCTGATACATTATCAAATTGATATTGTAAATTTTCAATCATATCTTGATCGTAATCAAATTGTCTTAATTTTTCTAAAAAATTAGGAGCATAAATAAAGGTTGCCAATTTACCATCAGTATTTAAGTCAGAATAATTAAATCCATAATTGTCTTTTTCAGAGCGGATTTCATTTTCATTCATAAATTCAACAAATTTATCTAGTTCTGCTTTTGCGTCTTCTTTTGTTCCTGTATAAACTGTTCGGATTGAATCAAAAATAGTATAAATTTGCTCTTCTGATTCAGAATCAGTTGCTAAAGATGAAATATCATTGAATAATTCTTCTTTATTTTTATCGGTATTTTTATCATATTCATGCATATTATTATCAATATTATCACGTGCTTCAATAATATTCATAAATACTTCCATCGGATTTTCACTAATAACACCGTTTTGTTTTAATTGTTCTGTCGTTTCTTCTGATAAATAATCTACATTTAAACCATATCCTAAAGCAGCCACTTGTTCTGCTTTTAATCCTGTTGTATTAGCTTTATTATCATAAATATTTAATGTTGAAATAAATTCTTCATAAGAAACATTTCCAAATTGATTTTCAAATTTGCTTGTTCCTACAACAGAATCTTCTTTTATTTCTTCCACATTAGCTTCTACATTTTCTTCATCTACTTGTTTTTCTACCTTTTTAGTATTTTTATCTTCTGTTTTATTATTGCATGCTGTTAAAATAGCTACTGGAGATGTAAGAGCAGTGGCAATACCTAATGCTGCAACAGCACTTCTTGCTGCTTTAAATCTTACATTTTTAACTCCTGTAACTTTTCCTTCTACTGCTTTACTAATAGAAGAGAAGAAAGTTGAAACAGCTCCTGAAATTCCTGCCACAACAGCAGCTCTTTTCACATTAAAAGCAGTGATTTTATTTTTGGCAAAATTACTAATTTTTGAAAAAACACTTTCTTTTGAAGTTGTAGTATCTTTCTCTGAAACATCTTCACTTCCATCGATAATCGTATTTTCAAATGGAATTTTAGTAGCCATATATTTTTCTAATGCGTTGGTAGCATATTTTTCTGATTCACTGTTTGTATATACTAATAATGTTGGTGCGATTTGTTTTAATTCTGGATAAAAGGCAAACATAGAAGAAATCATATTAGCAGCTTCTTGTTCATTATTTAATGAGAAAGCTTTTCTAATATCTGGTTCTACATTTCTATATATTTCTGCTTGTTCTTTTGTCAATAATAATTTTTGAGTATAAATTCCTGTTTCTTTATTATATTTATAGAAAACATCAACTTCTTCATACTCATTCATAATTCGATTGACATTATCAAAATGTTTATTAGAAATTGTTTGAATTTTATTTAATTCACGATTAATTGCTTTTAATTGTTCTTTACGAGCTTCGGCACCCATACCAAAATCGGCATGTCCTCCTTCGATCATAGCTAAAATATTAGCTTGTTGTTTTCGTAATTCTTCTTCTGATTTAGAACCCATAGCTTCTAAACGTTCATCCATGTAACGACCATTTTCTACAGCTATTACATCTAATACTTTACGTCCTTCTTCTAAGGCTTTTTTCGCACCGGAAATCATCGCTAAAGCTTCATTTTTTAACGATTCATCTCCAATTCTCTTAGCTGTTTTTAAATTTTGTAATCCAACTTGAATTCTTTCCTCTTGTGTTAATAAAAATTCTTCAATATCTTCATAATTTTTCATAAATATTTCCCCCTTCTTGAAATATAGCGGTTATATTAACATATCTTTTATTGTTTGTCAAGTTTTTTTTAAATATCAAAAAAAATTAATTTAATCTATCTATTTTTTAATTTGTCTTAAAATGTCATTTTTAATACTATTAAAATCATAATGAAAATAATTTATCACTTCATCTTTCGTTCCACTGACACCAAATTGATCAACAGTAAAAAGACAATCTTTATTAGAGGCAATACGATACCAGTCACTTGAAGACGCTGCTTCTATAACAAAAGTTAATTTTTCTTTTGGCAAAATAGACTCTTGGTACGTAATATCTTGAGCAAAAAAGCTTTCCATACATGGCATACTGACAACTCTCATATCGATTTGCTGTCCTTTCCACAAACTTTCTGCCAAATGATATGCCATCGCTATTTCACTTCCGGTCGCAACGATTATTCCATCAATTTGCTTACTTTCCTTTCTTATTATATAAGCTCCTCGTTGCACTTCTTTTGCTTGACTATTTTCTAAAGTTTCTACTTCCGTTCTTGAAAGCAATAAAATACTAGGATGATGATAAGTATTAGCAATCTCATTCCAGCATCCAATCAATTCATTTTTATCACAAGGACGATATACTTTTACGTTAGGAATATTTCGTAATGCCGATATTTGTTCAATTGGTTGATGAGTTGGTCCATCTTGTCCAACAAGAAAAGAATCATGAGAAAAAATATAAGTAACTGGTAGCTTCATCAAAGCAGACATACGAATGGCAGGTTTTAAATAATCAGAAAAAGTTAAAAAAGTAGATCCATATGGTTTTAAATTACTTAATGCCATTCCATTTAAAATAGCACCCATAGCATGTTCACGTACACCAAAATGAATATTTTTGCCAGAAAAGTCCTCTTTTAAAATATCTTTTTCACTATCGATTATGACGTTAGTAGCACTTGCTAAATCCGCACTCCCGCCAATCATTGACTTAATATAAGGAATAATTTGATTCATAATCTTTTTATTAGTAGCTCGAGTTGCCTCTTTTTTATCTTCTAATACAAAAGGAAAATCTAAAAAATTATAAAACGTTTTTCTCCCAAATAAATAAGCATAATCATTTAAATTATCTGATTTACTAGAAAACTTTTTATAATCAGATGCCCATCTTTGATATTTTGAATCACTTCTTTCTGCCATTTTTTTTCGAAAATAATCTTTTGCTTCTTCATCGACAAAAAAAGCGGTATCTTGAATTTTTAAATTCTGTTTTAATTGAGAAATATCATCATCTTCTAGTGGTTTCCCGTGTACCACATGGTTTCCTTCTAATAAAGATCCTCTTCCCAATATCGTACGAATTTCAATAATAGTTGGTTTTTTATTTTTTTTTGCTTTTGAAATAGCATTGTCGATAGTTTTAATATCTTCCCCATTTTTAACAAATTCATAATCCCAACCGATAGAATGGAATCTTTTTTCCATATCATCATCGAAAACATTTTCTGTTTTTCCGTCTAAACTTATTTGATTAGAATCATATAAAACAATTAAATTATCTAAAGCAAGAGATCCCGCTAAAGAAGTAGCCTCATAGCTGATTCCTTCCATAAGATCGCCATCTCCTACTAAAGTATAAATATCATGATCAATTAAACTATGGTCTTCTATTGGAGTATGACTTGCAGATACCTTTTCAGCAATTGCCATTCCTACCGCCATAGCAATTCCTTGTCCAAGAGGTCCTGTCGATGCATCAACTCCCGGAGTAACTCCATACTCTGGATGTCCTGGTGTTTTATATCCTACTCTTCTAAAATTTTTTAAATCTTCCAAATCAAGATTAAAACCAGCCATATATAATGTAGCATACAATAAAGCAGATCCATGTCCTGCCGACATGACAAATCGATCTCTATTTTTCCAAGATGCATCGCTCGTATTAACATTTAAATGATTGGCATATAGGGTATAAAGAATAGGAGCAGCACTTAAAACAATACCTGGATGTCCACTTTTTGCTTGATGAATCATATCAATTCCAAGCGATTTTATATTTGCAATTACTCTCTCATCCATAATCTCGCACCTCTTTATTTATTCTGATACTAATTATACACTATATGCAAAAGAAAGTACATAAGTTAATTTTGATTCATGGTAATTTCTGTATTTTCATGTTGTTCTGTTTTCATAACTTCTTTCATTTGAATAGAACTAGTATATGACATTACTATCATAAAGATAATAAATACCATCATTGCCTTATTTTTTATTATTTCCTTCATACTATTACCTCCTAAATTAATTTTATTCTAACACGAACATTTATTCGTGTCAATACTTTTTTTGAAAAAATGCGAAACTTTGTTTGACATAGATATGTTTGTGTGCTATGATGATATTAATAAGGAGGAATGTACTATATGACGAATTTAACGTCACGCCAAAATGAAATTTTAACATTTATTAAAGAATTTATTGTTTCTCATGGCTATCCGCCTACGATAAGAGAAATTTGTAACGGAATGGGAGTTTCTTCCCCTGCTACGATACATGCCCATCTAGCAAATCTAGAAAAAAAAGGAGTTATTCGTAAAAACGAATGTAAAAATAGAGCCATCGAACTATTAGTCAAAAATGAATATGCCGATACGGATGAATCAGTTGTTGATGTTCCTCTTTTAGGAAAAGTAACTGCTGGAAATCCAATTGAAGCAATTGAACATCCAAATGAATTTTTTTCTCTTCCTGCTTATCTAATTCCTAAGAAAAAAGAAGTATTTACTCTTCATGTATCGGGTACTAGTATGATTAATGCTGGCATCTTAGATGATGATATCGTCATTGTAGAAAAGAAAAATACAGCTCGAAATGGAGAAATCGTCGTAGCGATGACAGATGAAAACGAAGTAACTTTAAAACGTTTTTATAAAGAAAAAGGATATTTTCGCTTGCAACCCGAAAACGATACAATGGATCCTATCATATTAAATAATGTAACTATTTTGGGAGTAGCGATTGGTCTATATCGAAAATTATAAAAAGAATGAGTTTTCTCATTCTTTTTTTTAAACTAATAGTGTTATTCCATAAATAACTCCTACAATTAATAATATAACCATAATGATTCCAATAATAATTGGCAAAAAGAAATGAATATCCTTTTTCCCATCAGTATCATATTTTGCCAAAGCTTTTTGAACTTCTTCTTTATCTACTGACTCATTTACTACTTGCTTCGGTTGCATTACTTCTGTTTCTTTTTTTTCTTCTTTTTTTACTTGTTTTGTTTTTTTGGTATCACTTACATCCTTTAACACGCCTGCATCGAAACGAATATCTAAATTTTCTGTTGTTTCTTTTACTTCTTCTTTTGTTTCTTTTGCTACAGGAGGTTTTTCTTCTTCCATTTTTTCTCTTGCAATGATGTTTTTATCTTCTTCTGTTTTTATTTGACTCATCAAAGCGACTGCAATATGGCATCCAGGGCAAGCAATTTCTCCCACTGGTATCTCTGCCCCACATTTTTTACATTTCATAAATCAGCACCTTGCTTTCTACTTTTATTATCGTTTCTATTATATCAAATATTATTCATTTTCACAACAAGAAAAAAAATGAGAATTTCTCATTTTCTTTTTTTAATTTTCCGAAGTTCATTTTTATTAATACCCTGTAATACCACGGTTTTATGTAATTCAAAATCATGTTCTTCATTATTGTATTCTCTTCCTGTTAAATATTGACGATATAATTGTAAATATTGTTGTTCTTCTTCTAAAAAAGCTCTCTGATAAGAAATTTCTTTATCACGAAGTTCAATCAATTTTGAAGACTCAACCAAAGCTTTCACTATGGCTCCAATAAAAATAGTAATTCCCGCTACCTTCATTACTGGATTTTCCATCACAGGATAATGATTCATTACAAATAAAGTACCTAATCCCCCTATTAAACAACCATTTAATTTAGAAAGGCAAATACTTTTATTTAACTTAATATGTCCTTGAGATACTTTTTTATCAACTAAATTTTGTTGCAATCGATATAATTCCATTCTATCTACTGTCATGGTATTTTCACCTCTTTTCAAATGCGATGCTTATCATAACAAAATACCATCATTCTGTCAACCTATTGAATTTCTTTTTTTGCTTTTTCTAATACTTTTTCTTTCCAATAACGGAAAGAATCTTTCATATCTTCATATTCATTTTTAAAATTTTGTTTGGTATCCTCCATCACTTCTTCCCCAAAAGCTTCGTTGAAACTATTATTTACTATTTCTTTTCCCGATTTTACTTTTTCTTTTGCAAAAGAAAAAGATTTTATGATTGGTTCTGAATATCCCGGTATTTTTTGATTGATTTTTTGATCCATTCGAGAAAAAATACTTTTAATTTTTTCTTTTGTAGTATCTGACAAATTGTGAAAAGTATAGCCATTTATCGTTGCTTCATCATTGAGAAATAAAAGAAAGGTGGCCACCATATTTTGAATCGTCTTTTTCTTTTTAGAATCATCTTCAGAAGAAGAAATGTTAACCTTTTCTTCCATGTCAGAAAAATAAGCGACAAGATCTTCTTCAGTCTTAATCTCTTGTTCTGGTTGAATAATTTGTAAATCCGATTTTTCTAATTCCGATTTTACCTCTTCATCAACGGAAACCACATCTTCCTGTTTTTCTTGTAAATCTCGGATTTCTTCTTTCAATTCTTTTACTTCATTTTCTAATTGTTCTACCTGTTTATAAGAAAGATCTTCTTTTTTTTCTAACGGACTACATCCTGATAACACTAAAAGAGAAGACGATAATACAATAGCAATCATTTTTTTATATATTTTCATTCTTTTCACCTCTTTTTGAATAAAGACAACCACAATAATTTTGTCGGTATAATTGATATTTTTTCGATAATTCAATCGATTTTTTATATCCATCCTTTTTCTTAAAATCACTTACTAAAAACGGAATCATCCATTCTTGACTTATCTTTTGTCCAATGTCATTGATTACTTGAGCATTTTTATGAGGACTCACCGTTAAAGTCGTCCCAAAATAATCAAATTCCTTTTCTTTTGCAATCTGTGCTGTTTTAAAAAGGCGTAACGTAAAACAAACATGACATCGTTTTCCCCCTTCTTTTTCTTTTTGTAAATCCTTTACCTTTTCTTCATAAAGTTCATTATCGTAATCACAATCAAGAAAAGAAACGAAAGGAAATGATGAAATCAGACGTTTCTGTTCAGCTTTTCTTTTTTCATATTCTTCTTGAGGAGCAATATTAGGATTATAATATAATACGGTTATATCAAAATAATCTTTCAAATAAGTAATGACATAACTACTACAAGGAGCACAACAACTATGTAATAAAAGTTTTGGCTTGTTTTTCATATTTTTTAATATTTCTTCTAATTGAGTTTGATAATTCATAGTATCTCTCCTTTCTGATTTGTATTATACTATTTTATTTAAAAAAAGCAACTTAATAAGTTTGCTTAAAAATTCGTAAACTATTTAATATGACAATCATAGTAACGCCAACATCGGCAAAGACAGCAAATCCGATTTTTAATAATCCCATACTCCCTAATAGCATGACAATCATCTTTGTAAAAATAGAAAAAATAATATTGAACATGACAATTTTTTTTGTTTGTTGAGCAATTTTTATTCCTGTTGCAATTTGATTTAAATTATCATTCATAATGACGATGTCACTCGCTTCAATACTAGCATCACTTCCAATATTTCCCATTGAGATAGAAAGATCTGCTTCCACCATGACAGGAGCATCGTTTAATCCATCACCCACAAATAAAATTTTTCCATCTTTTTTTAAATTTCTTATATGTTTCATTTTATCTTCTGGTAAAAGATTTGCATAAAAACTATCAAATCGTAGTCTCTCGCTTACTTTTTTTGTAATATCATATTTATCACCTGACATCATAATCACATTTTTAATTCCTACTTCTTTTAATTTATTGGCAATATCATAACTACATTCTTTTATTTCATCCGCAATGACAATCGTACCAATATATTCTTGATTTAAAGCAACTAATACTGTCGTTCCTAAAAATTTTACTTTAGGATAAGTAATATGATTTTGTTCAAATAAAGTTTCATTTCCTACCAATACATGCTCGCCATTAATTTTAACAGATATTCCTTTCCCAGCAATTTCTTTATATTCGCTAATAATTTCTTTATTGATAGGTCGTTGATACTCTTGTTTAATAACCTTAGCAATAGGATGATTGGAATAATATTCCGCATATGCCAAGTATTTAATAAAATCATCTCTTTTTTTATAATAAGGAATCACTTTTGTAATTTTAAAATTTCCTTGAGTAATGGTTCCTGTTTTATCAAATACTACCGTGTTAATCGTATTTAACTTCTCTAACTCAGAAGCTCCTTTTAACAAAATTTTATTTTGACTAGCTACCCCTAAACCACAAAAATAACATAGAGGAATAGAAATAACAAGTGCACAAGGACAAGACGCTACCAGAAAAATCAAACTACGATAAAACCAAAGAGAGAATCTTTGATGAAAACAACAAACGGGAATTACTGTCAATAAGATGGCTCCTATTAAAACAATAGGAGTATAAATTCGAGCAAATTTAGTGATAAATTTTTCTGATTTTGCTTTTCTACCAGAAGCTTCTTCAATAGCACTTAAAATACGACTTGCCGTTGAATTTTGATAATTTTTTGTCACTCTTATTTCTAAAATAGAATCTAAATTAATCGAACCACTTAATACCGTATCTTTTATTGTTACCTTTTTTGGTTTCGACTCCCCTGTTAGACTGGCACAATTAAGAGAAGATTCGCCCTTTATGACAATTCCATCTAGAGGTATTTTTTCTCCCGGTTTAATAACGATTATGTTCCCTTTTTTAACTTTTTTACTATCGATAGAATGAATTTCATTTTTTTCTTTAACATTTGCTTTTTCTACTCTTAAATCTAACAATCTAATAATTTGTTCTTTAGAACGATTAGTCGTTTTATCAAAAATAAATTCTCCTAATTGATATAACCAAATAATGAGAAGTGCTTCTTTAAAATCTTGTAAAAAAATAGCACCTAAAGAAGATAAAATCATTAAAAAGTTTTCATCAAATATCATCTTCTTTTGTAGATGATGAAAAAGAAAAATATATAAATCATAGGAGATAATAATATATCCTATAATCCAAAAGATAGGAGATATAAATCCTAGAAAAAAGAAAAGAAAAGTTATAATAAAACGTAATATAAATAAGTTTTTTTCTTTCATATCATCACCATATTTATTATAATTTTTTTTTGATTTTTAGTCAATAAAAAAGAGCTAGCAGCCCTTTTCTGTACATAGCCCATCTGATACTGATTGCATCATCTCAACATAAATATTTTTTAACTCTTGTTTCTGATCTTTATCTAGTACTTGATATGGATCTGTTTGAGAATAAACGGTATCGGCATGAACTGATAAAATTTTACCTTCTTTTACCGCTACTACGAAAGGAACATAAATACGTTTAATAGAAGAATCTTGTAATCCATCATATTCCTCCAAGAAATCATACATACGCACAAGTAACTCTTGATATCCTTTACTTCCCTCTTTTTTGACTACTATTTTTCCATCTTTTCCTAATTCTTTTTCATCTCTTATCTCTTTCATATCAAGATAATAAATTTTATCAATATTTGATTTTTTAGCAGCATCTAATAATACAGGAACAGCATTTCTACACCAAGGACAACTGTTATATCCCATATAAATAATTCCTGTTTTATAATTTAATATATCTAATGCTTTTGCTTCGTCAACATATTCTACTATATTATTTTTTTCAATCTTTACTTCAGGATACGTTTTACCAGCATCATTTTTTTGACCATTTAAAGATTCATATTCATTTTTAAATTTTAAAGCATCGGATGTCGTTTTTTCATTACAACCAGTTAAACAAAAAACAGATACCATAATCATTAAACAGCATAATATTTTTTTCATCTTTTCACCTTCCTACTTCACATTACAAATGTCATTGACATTATATAATTCCTTATACTTTTCTAAATTAAGAGAACTTTTTCGAATTGGTTTTTCAAAAGAATTATTTCCTTGATATCTTATTTCATAAGTTGCCTCTACCACATCGAATGTCGTAATATCATTTTCTTCTAAGGCTGAGGCATCACAAATATCGTATTCTTTATCCGAAGTTACAAGAGTAGTATTATTTTTAATACTAGTTGCCCGAAAAGATAATGTGTTCCCTTGAATCGATAAAAGCGTATTTCGCAATTTTAACATCGGATATTCTTCATCGACACTTCCATATTCGAATAACATTTTGCCATCTTTATCATAAGCCCGTAACGTATCTTGAATATCGTCACATCCATTACGATATTGAAAAACAAAAACATCATTTAATAAAATTAACTTAATAGGAGCTCCACAAGCTAATGTTTGATTTAATATTTCTTTTCCATTTAAAGTAATCTTATGAACATAATCCTCTTGATCATTTAATGTCTTTTCATAATTCACTAAAATATCTTGTTCCCCAATTTTAAAATGATAATCGCACTTATCATAGCAATCAAAATCTGTGCTTTGAAAAGTAACTTCTTTTTCTTCTTTTTTTTCTTCCTTCGTGAAAAAAGTTTTTACGCCTAAAAAGATAAGAATTCCAATACCAATAATAATAGCAATGATAAAAATGATTTTCCCAATTGAAGTAGAATCCTTATTTAATTCGTTAGCAAGTTCTTCAAAGTCATTCATCTTATCACCTCTTATCCTCTTCTTCTATCTTACCAAATATTTTTTTGAATTACAATAGTCATTTTATGATTTCCTAAAATAGAAAAAGAAGTAATTCATACTTCTTTTGACATCTTTTCTAAAGATATATAACGATTATCCGGTGTTTTAATAATAAAATCATAGCCACATAATTTAGCATATTTTACAATAATATCGAAATCAGGTTGACTATTTCCTCTTTCGTAGCTAGAAACAGTAGTATCAGATAAAGATAAAATTTTCCCGACTTTCTTTTGAGAAAGTCTAGCATTTAATCTCATATTTTTCAATATTACACCGATTATCATTGCTACCACCTGTCATTATTATGCCAAAATAAATTTCTTTTATCATAAAATCGCAAGAAACTTGCGGATAAATTTGTATAATGTTATAATGATGACAGTTGAAAGGAGTTAGCCGAATAGTGAAAATAAATAGTACTCATAATTCAATCAATTTACCCTTGGATAAAAATTTTTTCCTTTGTTGTTTAAAACAAAATCACAAATGGTGTTTACAAAAGCAAGAAAAACAATATATAATTGAATATCTAAAAAAGAAAGATATCATTATCGTTTATGATGAAAACCATAAGATATTATTTCAAGATTCTTTTTCTCACTTTGATATTACTTTTTTAGAAGGAATTTTAATGCCAATAAAAAAAAGCTATTTAAAATAGCTTCAGACTGTTGACAAAGTAAAATTTGAAAACAGTCTTTTTATTTTGATAAAAATGTATTATAATAAAGATGTAAG
>CANQYN010000002.1 GCA_947628105.1 uncultured Bacilli bacterium | reverse complement strand
TGAAGCGAATCGAGCGATTACGAATTCTACCGAAAATAGTCTTATCTTATTTGATGTATTAGGAAGAGGGACGGCTACTTTTGATGGAATGGCTTTAGCTCAATCTATCATTGAATATATTCATAAAAATATTCATGCGAAAACTTTATTTTCTACTCATTATCATGAATTGACTGACTTAGAAAATACATTATCACATCTAAGAAACATTCATGTTAGTGCTTATGAAGAAAATGGTAATTTAGTATTTTTACATAAAATTAAAGAAGGGAGTATCGATAAAAGTTATGGAATTCATGTTGCCAAATTGGCAAATCTTCCAGAGGCATTAATTCATCGGGCAAATCAAATTTTAAAAGTGTATGAAAATAAAGAGAAAAAAAGAGATGTTATTATTCAAGAATCGTTACCATTAGATGAATTAATTACGAAAGAAAATGATTTAGAAGAGGAAATTAAAAAAATTAATCCTTTGGAAATTACGCCAATGGAAGCATTAAATATTTTATATCGATTAAAAGAAAAAATTAAATAGGAGGATTTTATGTCATTATTAAAAAAAGAAAATTGGATTGTTGATTTATTATTGATGATAATTACCCAAGGATATTTTCATCTTATACTAGCTTATTATTTAAAGGTATATCAAAAAAATGCTTGGTATATGAAGTGGCAATATTGGGCAGGTGCTGCTCTTGCTTGTGTTTTTCCACTTGCTTTAATGTCCGTTGTCTTTGTCGTTCAAATTTCTTGTTCTGTATGTGATAAATTAAATGTCCCAGGAAGAGAAATTTATATGAATCCTTATGCTTGGATTCTTTGCCTAATCGTTCCTATTATCGGTTGGTCGATTCTTATCGTGATGTTAATTCATATTATTTTTTATCCAATTGTGATGATTTATCGAGGAGAAGCAGAAAAATATATTTAAGGAGGTATAAATGAATACAAGTGTTGTAATTATGGCGGCTGGATTAGGAAGCCGGTTTAAAAAGGGGATTAAACAGTTAGAAAAAGTTGGCCCAAATGGGGAAATATTGATGGATTATTCAATACAAGCAGCGAAAGAAGCGGGGTTTAATCAAGTTGTTTTTGTAATTCGAGAAGATATTGAAAAAGATTTTAAAGAAATTATTGGAAATCGAATTGAAAAAATAATTGATTGTAAATACGTTTTCCAACGATTAGATGATATTCCTTCCGATTTTGAAGTAGGAAATCGTACTAAACCATGGGGAACTGGACAAGCGGTTCTTGCGACGAAACCTTTTATTAAAAATCCATTTATCGTCATCAATGCCGATGATTATTATGGAAAAGAAGCTTTTCTTCTCGTTCATGATTATTTAGTTAATCATCAAGGAGAATATGATTATTGTATGGCAGGTTATCAAATTTTGAATACGTTAAGTGAAAATGGGGGAGTGACACGAGGAGTTTGTAAGTTAGCTCAAAATGATGAATTGATTTCTATCAAGGAAAGTTATCATGTCAGATTAGAAAATGATGTAATCGTATCAGATAATAATAATGATATTCAAAAAAATGATATTGTATCGATGAATTTTTTTGGATTTCAGCCTAGTATTATCGATGAATTAGAAAAAGAATTTTCTATATTTTTACAACAGTTAGAAAAAGATGATATCTCTTCAGAATTTTTACTTCCAAAAGTTGTATCGAAGATGATAGAAGAGAAAGGAATCAAAGTAAAAGTATTAAAAACTAACGATAAATGGTTTGGAATTACTTATGCGGAAGATAAAGAAAAAGTGAAACAAGAAATAAAAAAATTATATAAAAAAGGAATTTATTAAAAGAGTATTGAAAAAAAGATAGAAAAAAATCTAATTCTATGGTAAAATGAAATTGGTGATAAAAATGGTGGGGCTAGATGAGATATTTAAAACATTAGAGCAAAATAAGAATATCGATAAAGCTGTAAAAGGAGATATGGCAGAGTTAATTATTATTTTTAACAAATTTTTTCCTACCGTCAATCTAAATAATTTAAATGAACGTTTAAAAGATTTAAAAATTGATCGAACGAATAAATTTGTAAGCAAAAAAATTGTTAACTATTATCCTTTGACAAATACATTATCTTTTAATGTTAATGAAATAAAAAAAGGATATGATATGAGACACGTATTGATGCACGGACTTTTATGCATTATTACTGCTCATGATGATACTTATGGCTTTGATCAAAATAATAAACTTCTAGCTTTAAATGTTGGATATACAGAGATACTAACGAATTTTATTGTAGGAAACAACCAAGAATTAACTTTATTTGATGATGAAGTAATCGCCACCAACATGGTAGCAGCTTTAATTGGGAATGATGTTTTATTTGAATCTTATTTTACCAATAATTCTGCCAAGGTAGTAGATGCTTTAGTAAATGAAGGAGAGATTGAACTATGAATTTATTAGTTGGATTGCAAAGAGTCAATCAATCGTGTGAGTTAGCCTTACAAGAAGGAAATAATGTCTCATTAGATGCACTTGTTCAATTTGCAACAGCTACGATGAAACTTGCTCAAGAAAAGGGAGAAGCAATAAAAGAGCAAGTCGCTATCGCAAGTGACTTTATTAATTCTCACATGATTTCTGAACGGGGTTGTAATAAAGATTTATTAAATAATTTCTTTCAAAATCAAAAAGATTTATTAACTACAAAAATAGAGGAACATATAAAATAACTGCCATAAGGCAGTTTTTTTATAAAATGGAAAAAATAGGGTAGTATAAAAAATATACTTTACAAATGCTTTATATTGTAAAGATAGTTTTGATTGATAAAATATATGAATTATAGTAAAATTAGGATAAGGTGAAATCGTATGATAAATATAAAAACAGACTACCAAAAAATAAAACCAGGAGATATTTATGTTGCTTTACGTGGAGTAAATACGGATGGCCATGATTATATTAATCAAGCAATTCAAAAAGGGGCAAGAAAAATTATTGCCGAAACGGGAAATTATAGTATTACAACAGAATTAGTAGATAATACATATGATTATTTAGCAAAATATTTAAGAAAAAATTACAATGAATTTTTACATGAAATGAATATTATTGGAGTTACTGGAACAAATGGGAAAAGTAGCGTTTCTTATTTGCTTTATGATGCTATGACACGTTTAGGATATAAAGTAGCTTTTCTAGGAACTATGGGATATTTTTTAGAAAATCAAAAAGAAGATGGAATGAAAGAACTTAATATTTGTGATATTTATGATTATATGATTCAAGCATATGATAAGGGTTTTAAGTACTTTATATTAGAAGTAAGCTGTCATGATTTAGAACAAGAAAAAGTAAAAACGATTCCTTTTGATGATGCTATTTTTACAAATTTATCAGAATCGCATTTAGATGCTTTTGTAACGATGGAAAAATATGCTGAAGTAAAGCAACAATTGTTTCGCCATTTAAAAAGTGGAGGAATTGCCATCATTAATGGTGATGATAATTATGCTTCTAATTTTATATTAGCTAATAATTATAATTTAGTTTATGGTACGAAAGAAGGAGTTCATTTTAAAATAGGAGAATATGAATTAAATCCTAATGGAATGATATTTAAGTTTTCTTATAAAGGAGATACTTATCAAGTAAATACTTCGTTGATTGGGAAATATAATATTTATAATTTGATGGCTGTCATTGTTTATTTATTAGCTCTTGGAGTAAAACCAGTTCCACTATTAAAAACGATTTATGCGTTAAAAGCACCTAGTGGATACATGGATATGATAAAATATAATAGTAGTCTAATTATTATCGATTATGCTCATACTCCAGATGCAATGGAGAAAGTATTAATGTCTATAAAAGAATTTACAACAGGCGATATTTATGTTATATTTGGTTGTGCAGGAGGAAAAGATCGTAATAAAAGACCAATGATGGCTTATGTAGCAAGTAAACTATCTAAACAATTTATTATTACGAATGATGATCCTGGATATGAGGATGAAAATCAAATTGTAAACGATATTTTATCAAAAAAAGATTTTACTAATTATGAAGTGATTTTAGATCGAAAAGAAGCAATTAATAAAGGAATTTCTTATTTAAGAGGAAATGATGCTCTAGTTATTTTAGGAAAAGGGTATGAACAATATATGAAAATAAGAGAACAAGAAATTCCATTTAATGATAAAAATGCCGTATTAGAATATTTAGAAAAAGTACGCAGAAGAAGATAGTAGGAGATGATTTTGTGTTAGTTCTAGCAAAAGCAATGTTGGCCATGATGATCGGGTTTATTCTCGCCATCTTATGTGGTTTAATAATTATTCCTTTGATGAAAAAAGTAGGAGCAAAACAAGTGTTAAGTTGGTCTTTACTACAACATAAGAAAAAAGAAGGAACACCAACGATGGGAAGTTTTATCTTTATTATTCCTACTGTTCTGACTATTTTAATCTTACTTCTTATGAATCGATTAGAATGGTCTAATAACTTGCTTACTATTTTATTTGTCTTTATTGGATATGCTATATTAGGATTTATTGATGATTTTTTAATTATAAAAAGACATAATAATAATGGGTTAAGTGAAATGAAAAAGCTAGTTGGACAGTTATTAATTGCATTAGGATTTTTCTATATCTTTTTAAAAAGTGGACATCAAACAGAGCTTTATATTCATACACTTAATTTTCGTTTAGAAATGTATTGGTTCTATGGAGTATTTTTACTATTTATTTTAGTGGCAAGTAGTAATGCTGTAAATCTAACAGATGGATTAGATGGTTTAGCAGGAGGTCTTTCTCTTATCGCTTTTTTAGCCCTTGGATTAATTGCATGGAATTCTACCTGGGTAGTAGGTTATACTGAGATTGCTGTTTTCTGCTTCATTTTAGTGGGTGCTTTATTAGGATATTTATTTTATAATACCTATCCAGCTAAAATTATGATGGGAGATTCTGGCTCTTTATGTTTAGGAGGTACCATGGCAACGATTGCTATTCTTACGAATCATGAAATTACTTTTATTATTATTGCCGGAGTATTTATTATTGAAACATTATCTGTTATTATTCAAAGATTATCTTTAATGATAACGGGAAGAAGAGTATTTTTAATGGCACCACTCCATCATCATTTTGAAAAATTAGGATGGAAAGAAAGAGATATTGTAAAAATGTTTTGGGTTGTTGGAATAATTCTTTCTATGGCAGGTGTTTTATTTGCAGTATGGATTTAAAAAAAATCACTAGACATTTATCTAGTGATTTTTTAGTGGAATAATAATATTGTTTTACTCCATAATAAGAATGTTATCTTAGAACAACTAGTTCTTCAGTAATTTTGTATATAAATTATATCATGAAAACATTCTTAGAACAACTAGTTTTATGATATTATTAGTTAAAAGCTATATCATTTATGTAAAACATATATAACAATTTTTCTTTTTTTGCTAATTAGTCATAAAGTTTACTAAATTTTCAATCGATTTTTTCTTTAATTCATACGAAGGATGTACATATAAACGCAACGTTATATCGACATTAGAATGTCCTAAAATTTCACTTAACGTTTTTATATCCATTTTTGATTCGATTGAACGAGTTGCAAAAGTATGGCGTAAAGTATGAAAATTAGTATAGGTAATATTAGATTTTTTTAAAATATTTTTATAAAAATAATTAAAAAGTCTTGGATCATATAATGTTTCTTTATTGGATAATAAAAAATATTTATCCTCTGTTTTTAATTTTTGTAACATTTGAATTAAAAAATTAGGAATAGGAATAATACGATTAGATGTATCACTTTTAGGTGTACTTTCAATTAAAATAGTTTTTAAATGAGAATTTTTTTCATTATTTTTTATTCTCTCAATCGTTCTTTTTACTTCTAGTGATTTTGTATTGAAATTAATATCCTCCCATTTTAAACCACATACTTCACCAATACGAAGACCAGTATATAAACAAAGTAACAAGCATGTTTTTCGAATGTTAATATCTTCTTTTAAAACATGTTCTAGCTTCAATTGGTCTTCTTTTGATAAAATATATGTATTTCTGACTGGTGATTTAATTTTAATATCGCTTAGATCAATATAATTGCATTTTTTCTTTTGATATGCCATTTGTAGAGTAGCTTTTATAATATAAAGTAATATTTTCTGAGTTGATATAGATACTTTTTTATCTTGTAGATTTTTAAAAAAACAGAGGATATCTTCTTTTGTTAGTAAATTAATATCAATATTACCTATACTATTTTTAATAAATAAATTGGCTAAATTTTCATACTTTTGATACGATTGAATTTTAATGTTTTTTTTCGTATCTAGCCATAAATTAATCAAATCGAAAAAAAGATATTTTTTCTTAAATATTAACATTTTTTGTCACCTCCAAACTGTTATTTTAATTATTTCTTTACTTTTATTAAATAAAAAAATAAAAATTAGCTTATTTTTATGTAATAATTGTTAAAAAAAGATGATTTTATGATATAATTTGTATGTATTACAGCTATCCGAGAACTAGTTGTTCTATGATATTTTTAAAAGACTAATATAGTAGTATGGAGGGTATGTTGTGGGCAATCAAAGAAAAGCATTGAAGGATAAAGTATTAAAAAAGCAAAACTTTAGCGAAACAAATAAAAATTATTTATTCGTTAAACGTTTTTTTGATGCATTTTTTTCGTTAGCGGCTTTAATAATTTTGTCACCGATTTTTTTATTGATTGCTTTAATGATAAAACTGAATTCAAAAGGACCAGTATTTTATAAACATAAGCGTATTGGAAAAGATGGGAAAACGATATGGTTATATAAATTTAGAAGCATGTATGATGGTGCCGATAAAGAATTAAAAAAATTATTAAAAAATCCGAAAAGAAGAAAAGAGTGGAAAGCTAATTTTAAATTAGATAATGATCCGAGAATTACGAAAGTTGGAAAAATTTTACGAATTTGTTCTTTGGATGAATTACCACAATTAATCAATGTTTTAAAAGGAGATATGTCTTTAGTAGGACCTAGACCTATCGTAAAAGAAGAATTAAAAAAATATGGTAAAAACCAGAAAAAATTATTAAGTATATTACCGGGTTTAACTGGATGGTGGGCTTGTAATGGAAGAAGCTGTAGGAACTATGAAGATAGAATAGCTTTAGAATTATATTATGTTGATCATATGAGTATATGGTTGGATATTAAAATTATTTTCAAAACAGTGATTGCAGTTTTAAGAGGTCATGGAGCAAAGTAGGTGATAAATTGAAAGATATTAAAATCGTTGTTGCGACTCACAAAAAATATGAAATGCCTAAAGATAATATGTATCTTCCTCTCCATGTAGGAGCTAAGGATAAGGATAGTTTGGGATATCAAAGAGATGATGATGGAAAAAATATATCAGAGAAAAATCCATATTTTTGTGAATTAACTGGACTATATTGGGCGTGGAAAAATTTAGAGGCAGATTATGTAGGACTTGTTCATTATAGAAGATACTTTAAAGGGAAATACGGCAAAGATAAATTTTCTTCCATTTTAAAAAGAGATGAATTAGAAAAATATCTAGATCAATATAATATTATTGTTCCTTCTAAAAGAAAATATTATATTGAAACTATTGAAAATCATTATAGACACACTATGCATGAAGAACCTTTAGATGAGACAATTAAAATTATCAATAAAAAATATCCAGAATATATGGATAGTTTGCAAAAAGTGATGAAAAGAACACATATGCATGCATTTAATATGTTTATTATGAAAAAAGAATATTTAGATGAATATTGTACATGGTTATTTGATATTTTATTTGAACTAGAAAAGAAAATGAAACATCAAAAATATGATGCTTTTCATGCTAGATTTTATGGAAGAATAAGTGAACGCTTATTAGATATTTGGCTAGATTATAAAGGATATTCTTATAAAGAAGTACCATTTATGTATATGGAAAAAATTGACTGGTTTAAAAAGGGAACCGGATTTTTAAAAGCAAAGTTTTTAGGAAAAAAATATGAAAAAAGTTTTTAAAAGGTGGTGATGTTATATGAAACAATTAAAAAAAATTTTAAAAAATTTTTTTCATGTTGTTTTTGATACCAATTATCACCAAATAGAAAATAAAATAAAAGATGCTGATGTCGTATCTTTCGATATTTTTGATACGGTAATAAAAAGAGATGTACAAAAACCAAAAGATGTATTTTTATTGGTAGAGGAAAAATTTAATGAAATAAGAAAAGATAAAATAGCAGGATTTCAAGAAGAGAGAATTATTGCTGAAAAAAAAGCAAGAGAAAATACCAAAGAGGAAGAAGTAACATTATCAGAAATTTATGATTATATAGGAAAGTATTCGAAAGAAGAAAAAAAAGAATTGTTGAAATTAGAATTAGAAATAGAAAAGAAAATTTGTACTAAAAATTTACCAATGTATTCTATTTATCAAAAATGTGTAGAACAAAAGAAAATGATTTTTTTTATTTCTGATATCTATTTACCAATAGAATTAATAAAGGAAATATTAGAAAGTAATGGATATACTGAATATGAAAAGTTATATGTATCTTCTGATAAAAAATTATCGAAAGCAAGTGGGAATTTATTTAAATGTTTTTTAGAAGAAAATCATATATCAAAAAAAAGAATAGTACATATTGGTGATCATCCTAAAGCAGATTTTATAAGGACTAAAAAATATGGAATAAAATCTATTTTAATTTCTCAAAATGGAAAATATTCATCTTTTGAAAGCAAAAATAATTCTTTAGATTATAATATTTTATCGACATTTATTAATAATCGGATTGGTAATTTATCCGATTATGAAGCTTTTGGATATGAAGTATTAGGTCCTATTTTATATAGCTTTACTACATGGATCCATCAAAAAATAAAGGAGGATAAAATTGACAAGATTTATTTTCTAGCAAGAGATGCGAAAATTATAAAAGAGGTATATGAAAAAAGGTTTAATGAAAAACTTCCTATTTATTATATAAAAATATCTCGCAAATCGGTTGTTTTAGCTAATTTAGAAAAATTAAAAGATTTTGATGATATGATCTATAAGATAAAATCTATTATTCGGGATTTTTCTAAAGTAAGTGATGTTTTACATGTTATGCAATTAGATAATTTGAAAGTTCCTTATCAAAATAAAATACTGAATGAGTTAACCATTCAAGAGAAGGAAGAAATTTTTAAAGTAATACGTAGACCGGCAGAATTATCAAGTAAAATTCAAAAAGAATATTTTACTCGATATTTAAGTCAAAATAATTTTACAGGAAATATTGCTCTTGTCGATATTGGTTGGAATGGAACAATACAGTATTATTTAGATAAATATACTAGCAATGATGTAAATTTATATGGGTATTATTATGGAATAGACCAAGAAAAAAAATATTCTGAATATCAATCTTTAAATCGGTTTGGTTTTTTATATGATGACAAAAACAATTTGGATTTTCAAATTATAATTCGATTAAGTTTAGGATTGTTTGAAACCATGTTTTTATCAACTGAAAAAACTACCATAGGTTATCAAGAAAAAGGAGAAGTGATTGAACCTATTTATGGTAATCAGTCTATTTCTAATAAAGAAATAGTAAAACAAATGCAAGATAAAGCAAAGCAATTTGTCCAAGATGTCGAACAAAGTCATATAAAAGATTTATTTAGCAATATCAAAAAAGAAGCATTTTTTGAAAATTATAAAAATCTTTCTTTACATCCCACTTTTTCTAATATAAAGCTATTTAAAAATATTGAATTTGAAGATGTCAATGCTACTAAATTGGTATCAGCTCACTCACTGATGTATTACTTGTTTCATTTAAAAAATTTTTATCTTGACTTTCGTAATTCTAGTTGTAAAGCAATGTTTTTAAAACAGGTATTTAAATTCAATGTGCCATATTCTATATTACGTCGATTATTTATGCATCATAATAAAGTAGAGGAGAGGTAAAAAATGAAAGTTTTATTTGTTGCCAATGAAGCTCAAATTGGAGGGGCTACGAAATCATTAATTTATTTGGCTGACTATTTAAGACAAAAATATGATGTTGAGCCATTTATAATAATGTCTAGAAAAGGATTGTTAACCGAATTATGCGAAAAGCATAACATTACATATAGAATATTAAACTATAAGCCATTTTTTGTCCCAGATGCAAGTACTACTATTAAAAAAGTTATAAAAAGAACGTTATATCCGTTTTATAAATGGCAACATTATTTTTGTAATAAAGTAGCTTTAAAAAAAATAGATACTCTACTTGATATGTCTAAAATAGATATTATTCATACTAATGTAAATCGAGATGATTTTGGAATATTATTAAGTCAAAAATATCATAAACCACATATTCAACATATACGAGAATTTCAAGATCAAGATTATAAAGGAATTTATTTGATTAAAAATCATATTCAATTTTTAAATCAATATACAGATTATTTTATTGCCATTTCAGATATAATCAAAGAAAATTTTATTAAAAAAGGAATTGATAAAAAGAAAATAAAACGAATTTACAATGGAATAAAAATCAAAGAAGATTTTGAAAAAGATTTTTCGCAAGATAAATTAAAAATTCTTTTTATGGGGGGAATTCAAGAAAGTAAAGGGCAATATCAATTAATTGAAGCTATTCATCTATTGCCAGATATGATTCAAAAACAAATTGTAGTTGATTTTTATGGAAACGGCTCAGATGCTTATATTCATTATTTAGAAAAAAAGATAAAGAAGTATAATATAATAAAAAATTTTAACTTTAAAGGATATAATAAAAATATTGAAAATATTATTTCTAAATATGACATTGGAATTATGTGTTCAAAAGCGGAAGCTTTTGGTAGAGTAACAGTTGAATATATGTCAAATAAATTATTAACAATAGCGTCAAATACGGGGGCAAATTTAGAAATTATTCAAAAAGATACAGGATTTTTATATAAATATAATAATAATCAAGAGTTGGCAAATGTTATCGAAAAAATTTTTTATATGGATACTAAGAAAAGAAAAGAAATTATTCAAAATGGTTATGAGAGAGCAAAAGTATTTTCTGTGGAAAAAAATGCGGAAGAAATTATAAAATTATATAAAAAGGTGATGTGACAATGAAACATAATATATTATTAATTACACCGATGTATCAAATCATAGGTAGAGAAGAATTAGAAAGAGATTCTATATGTATTTATGATTTAACAAAGTATTGGACCTCTTCTAATAATCTTTTAGTAATTAATAATTTTCCAATGGGGATTAGGAAAATAACCCGTTTTTTAAAAAAAGAAAATAGAATATATTATGAAAATGGATATCATTATCATTGTGGAGATATTCCTGTCTTTTTAATAGAGCGGCAAAATTTTTTTCCAAAACAAAAGCAAGGACATTATTTAGCAAGGAAAAGATTTAATCATATGATTGAACAGGAGTTGAAAAAAGAACATTTTATTCCAAATGTTATTTTAGTGCATTTACCTTGTATTTCTTCATTTTTTATAAATAAATTAAATTATAAATGTAATAAAGTTGCTATTTTGCATTATTCTGATGTTTTGTTTTTAAATAAAAAAGGAGATAAATATATTCAACATTTGAAAGAAACTTACCAATATATATTTTGTCGAAGCAAAGCAATTTATGATATATTTAAAAAATATCATTTACCTAATTTACAAAAAGAATTAATTTTATCTGGAGTTCCAAAAGTAGATATAACAAAAGATATATGCAATAATAAATTTAAGAAATCTAAAATTCAAATCTTATATGTTGGAAAGTTGATAAAAAGAAAAAATTTAGATATTTTAATTCGAGCATTAAAACTAGTAAAGAATAAAAATTGGGAATTAATTGTAATTGGATCGGGGCCCATGTTAGAAAAATATCAAAATTTGGTAAACGAATTAAATTTAGCTAAAATGGTTAAATTTTTAGGAAATTTACCCAAAAGTAAAGTTTTTGAATTTATGAGCAAGGCGGATATATTTTGTATGCCAAGTGTAAGAGAAACATTAGGACTTGTTTATTTAGAAGCGATGTCTCATGGATGTATTACGATTGGAATTCAAAATGAGGGAATTGATGGAATCATCAAAAATAATAAAAATGGTTTTTTGATTCATCCCAATGAAAAAGAGCTAACAGAAGTAATAACAAAGATTATAGATATGAAAACAGAAGAGCGAAATCATATTATTCAAGAAGCAATCAAAACAGGAAATTATTATAATGAAGAAGACATGTCTCAAAGATATTTAAATCTTGTTATTGAGGTGATAAAAAATGGATAACAAAATATTAGGGAAGGGATTAAAAATATTAATTATTATTAATTTTCTTTGTGCTATTAGAATTCCTATTATTGATTATTTCATTTCACATATTAATTTTATATGTTGTGTTTTAAGTGGTATTACATTTTTACTTTTTTTCTATTTTAAACAAGATTTGAAAATTACAAAATTCTTTGGATATTTGTTAATTTATTACGGTGTTTTATTTCTTTCTACATTTTTAAGCCCCTATCCTTTAAAACCTTTGATTGCTGAAATAGGATCTATTATTTTAATGATATTGATATGGAGCAATTTAGATAAAAAAGAATTTTATTCTTCTCTCGATACTATTGTTTTATTGCTCGAAATTTTAACTTACATCAATTTTATTTTAGCAATCTTTTTTCCAAATGGTTTGTATCATCTAGACTATACTCGTAATTATTATCTTTTTGATCACGTAAATGTTACCATTCGTTATTTGTTACCAGGATGTTGTTTAACTATGATACGTTCTTATTTAAAAGAACAAAAATTGGATAAAAGAAGTTATTGTTATGTAGGAGTTGTTGCTTTAACTCTTCTTCTTACTTGGCCTGTTACTTCTATACTAGGATTTGGATTATTTATTATCCTATTAATAATAATGAAACGATTACCTAAAAAAAGAGATTTGTTTTATCCTTTTAATTCTTATCTTTTTTTTGCTGTTGCTTCTTTTTTAGTTATTAAAGTAAAAATTCAAAATTTAATAGCTCCTTTGATTGTGACAATTTTACATAGAGATATTACCTTTACGGGAAGAACAGTTATTTGGCGAAAAGTTCTTTCTTTAATAGGGGATAGACCTTTCCTTGGATATGGAAGATTATCCCAAGAGGCAAGGACTGCTATTTTAGGATCTACCAGTCCTCATAATCAATTTTTAATATTTTTATTCGAGGGTGGTATCTTATTATTGATAGTTGTTACTTATATAATTTATGATATTACAAAGCAATTAAAAAAATGCACGAATTTACCAATTACAAATATTTTATTAGCTGTTATGGCAACATATTTTTTAATGTGGATGACAGAACCATTTAGTTATTCTGGGACAGCTTTGATGTTTTTCATTTGGTTGTTATGTTATCGAAGTCCAGAATTGTTTAATAAGAAAACTAAAATTTAGTATAATTAAAAAATTAAATTGAGGTGATGATATGAAATTATTAATAGCAGGTGATTTGGTTCCTACCCAATCAAATCAAGAATTATTTGCACAGGGCCATATAGAAGAATTGTTAGGGAAAGATTTATACCAAATTTGGGATAAAACAAAATACAAATTATTTAACTTAGAGACGCCAATTTGTAAGAATTTAAAACCAATCAAAAAAACAGGGCCTAATTTACAAACTAACCCTATTGTTATAAAAGGAATAAAAGCATTAAACCCGAGTTTAATTTCTCTTGCTAACAATCATATTATGGACTATGGAGAAAAAGGATGTAAAAACACGTTAGATATTTTAACTAAAAATCGTATTTCTTATGTGGGAGTAGGAACTAATAAAGAAAAGTTAAAAAAGTATTTTATATTAAAAGATGGTAATCTTAAAATAGGAATTTATTCTTGTTGTGAGACAGAGTTTTCGAATGCTACAAGAACTACTTATGGTGCTAATTATTATGATGAATTTACCACTTTTGATGATGTAAAAGAATTAAAAAAACAATGTAATCGTCTAATAGTATTATATCATGGAGGAAAAGAGTATTATCGTTATCCTAGTCCAAGATTACAAAAATTATGTCGTAAATTAGTAGATAGTGGAGCTGATATCGTCGTATGTCAACATAGTCATGCTATTGGTTCTGTAGAGAAATATCATCATTCAACAATCGTATATGGACAAGGTAATTTTATTTTTGATCGTGGAGACGATGAGTACTGGAATACGGGAATGATATTAGAAGTTACAATTAATAAACGTATTAAAATCAATTATTTATTTCATGAAAAACAAAACGGGAAAATCAGGTTGTTATCCCCTAAAGATAAAAAATATTGTCAATGTATGGATGAATTTATGCTCCGTAACCAGAAGATAAAAGATAGCAAGTTTATCAATGATAATTATAATCAGTTTGCTGATAAAAATTTGGATAATTATTTAAAGAGAACAGTAAACAAAACATTTTTCTATCGATTGATGAATAAAATCACAAAAGGACGTTATAATCACAGTTATCGAGAGCAAGATTATCTTCAAATTTTAAATCTTTTGCAATGTGAGGCTCATAACGAACTATTTATTCGAGGATTAAAAAATAGAATTGGGATGAAAAATGAAGATGAATAGAAAAAATATGATGATAAAAGCATTTATTATCAGTGTAGTTATGTTTCTATTACAGGGAATATTCACTTTAATTAGAACCAAAGTGTTTATTGAATTTTACGGAACAGATGTAAATGGAGTAGTACAACTCTCTCATCAAATTTTTAATTATTTGGTGCTATTAGAAAGTGGACTGGGAGCAGCTTATCTTTTTAAAATGTATAAACCGATGGCTAAAGAGGAATATACAAAAGTAAATGGTTTATATAAAGGATTAGTAACATCACTGAAAAAAATTGCTATGTTAATGTTAGTAGTCATGTTATTAATTTCTTTTATTTATCCATTTATTGTAAATAAAGGAACATTGTCTTATATTCAAATTGCTCTTATTTTAGCTTTGTTAGGAATTCGTTTTATTTTACCATATTATTTTTTAATAAGTAAGAAAAATTTATTATATGTATATGAGAAAAAATATTTGGTTGATTTAGTGGATGGGATTGCCAATATAGTTATTTTAATTATCGAAATTATTATGGCCAGTATATTTAAAATTGATATATTGATTACATTGACTATTGGAATTATTATTATACTATTGACCAACTATATTTATCTTATGTTAATAGAAAAAAATTGTAAGCAAATTTTAATAGAAAATAGTAAACCTAATTATGAGGCGACTAGTATGACGAAAGATATTATTGTTCATCAGATTAGCAGTGTCGTATTTAGTTCAACGGATAATATTATTTTATCTATTCTTAGTAATCTAAAAAATGTTACAATATATAGTGCTTATAATATGGTCATGACTTATCCAATTAATTTAATTAATCGAGTCGTCGATAATCTACGAGCAACCTTTGGAAAAAAAATAGTCGAAAATGAAAAAAGTGCTATTCAGTTATTTTATGAAACTATTTCTATAAACTATTTATTTGTTCTTATTTCGGCACCTATCTTTTATTTGTTTATCAATGATTTTATTACTTTGTGGATAGGAGAAGAATTTACCTTAGGGGCAGGATGTATTATTATTTGGATGTTGATATATATTCATCGTTGTATTATGCCGGTTGTATACATTGCTAGGGATGCAAAAGGATTATATAAACAAAGTAAACATTATACGTTGTGGCAGGCCATTGTAAATATTATTTTGTCTTTATTATTTGTTCAAAAATTTGGAATATTTGGACTTTTATTAGGAACCGTACTTGCAACTTATCTTATTTTAATCCCATTTAATTATCATTTAGTTTGTAAAGAAGTATTAAAATCAAAAAATAATTTATTGCTATATCTAGGTGAAAGTATTTTATATATATCGATTGCAATCATCACATTGAATTATGTCAATATTCACATCTTCCATTTGGTTGGTATTTCTTGGGAAACTTTTATCGTTAAATTAATAGTTGATTTATGCTTCCTAGGAATTATTTCGTTTAGTTTATTTTTCCAATTTAATAAATATTTTAAAAACTTAATCAGACGATTTATTCGATAGTTAGAAAGAGTTGATAAAAATGAAATTATTAAAAAAATTATTACCTGATAAAATTATTTATATGTATCGTTTGATAAAAATAAATAAAAGAAAGCATAAAAGTTATATTCAAAGCGAGCAAGAAATAAATGGTCAGTTTATAAAAGTATTTCATCGTTCTATCAATTGGGAAGATCCAAAAACTTATAATGAAAAATTGAATGTGGTAAAACTTTATGGGAATACGAAATTAAAAACAATGGCAACAGATAAAATTGCAGTAAGAGAATATATTAAAGAAAAAATAGGGGAGGAATATTTAATCCCTTTATTGGGTATATACGATAATTTTGATGATATTCCTTTTGATAAGTTGCCCAATAAATTTGTTATAAAATGCAATCATGATTGTGGAAGTGTTTTCATTTGTAATGATAAGAAAAAATTACCAATTAAAAAATTAAGAACAAAATATAATAATTTCTTTTTAAAGAGGAATTTTGCTTATGCAAATTCAGGTTATCAAATGCAATATAGAGATATTAAACCAAAGATTATGATTGAAAAAAATATGGGTGATAATTTAAAAGATTATAAATTTTTATGCTTTCATGGAAACCCATATTATTGTTGGGTAGATATTAATCGTTTTCAAAAACATAAACGAAACATTTATGATATGAACTGGAAATTACAAAAAGGATATCGTTGCAAATATGAAAATTATGAGGGAAATATTAAACGCCCAGATAAGTTTGAAGAAATGAAAAAAATTTGTCGCCTTTTATCGAAAGATTTTGATCATGTAAGGGTTGATTTATATTCAATTAAAGGGAAAATTTATTTTGGAGAATTAACTTTTACTAGTGCATGTGGATTAGGAAATTTTATTCCAGATGCATGGGATTATGAACTTGGAAAATTATGGGGAAATTTAAAAGATAATAAAAGAAATGAATTAAGAAAGGGTGTAAAGTCATGAAAATAGCAGTTGCAGGAACAGGATATGTAGGACTTTCTATTGCTGTTTTACTTGCTCAAAGGAATACAGTAATAGCTTTCGATGTATTATCTGAAAAAGTAGATATGATAAATCAAAAAAAGTCGCCTATAAGAGATAGGGAAATAGAAGAATATTTCAGAACAAAAAAGCTTGATTTAAAAGCTACGTTAGATGCTAAAGAAGCATTTGAAAAAGCTGAATTTATTATCATTAGTACACCTACTAATTATGATGAAGAATTAAATTATTTTGATACTTCTAGTGTAGAAGATATTATCATGAAAGTAAAAAGTATTAATCCTATGGGGACAATCGTTGTCAAGTCGACAGTACCAGTTGGTTTTATTAAGCAAATGAAACAAAAATATCAAATGACTAATATTATGTTTTCACCAGAATTTTTAAGAGAAGGAAAAGCTTTATATGATAATTTATATCCATCTCGAATTATCGTAGGTGAGAAAAGTGATAGAGCTTTAAAATTTGCTTCTTTATTAAAAGAAGCAGCTATTAAAAAAGATATTCCAATTCTTTTAATGGAATCAACTGAAGCAGAAGCAGTTAAATTGTTCGCAAACACTTATTTAGCATTACGTGTATCTTATTTTAATGAGTTAGATACTTACGCGGAACTGAAAGGTCTAAATACAAAAGATATTATTGAAGGGGTATGCCTTGATCCTAGAATTGGTGATTTTTATAATAATCCTTCTTTTGGGTATGGTGGATATTGCCTACCTAAGGATACAAAACAATTGCTTGCTAATTATAAAGATGTCCCGAATAATATTATAGAAGCTATTATAAAATCAAATGATACACGAAAAAGACATATTGTTGATATGATAGAAAAAAAATCTCCCAAAATAGTAGGAATATATCGTTTAACAATGAAAAATAATTCTGATAATTTTAGAGCCAGCGCTATTCAAGATATTATAGCGTTATTGAAACGAAAAGATATCGATATTATTATCTATGAACCAATTGTAAAAGAAGGGACATTTGCTAATTGTAAAGTAATAGATGATCTACAAGATTTTAAAGAAAAATCTGATATTATTTTAGCTAATAGAATAGATGAAAATATTAACGATAGCATTTCCAAAATTTATACGAGAGATATTTATACAAGAGATTGAGAATGGATGTGAAAAGATGAAAAAAAATAGTTTGTTATTTATTTTGGAAATGTTATTATCTATTTATTTTTCTATTTCCATTTGTTGGAATCTAAATGAAAGCATCTCTTGGTTTAGTGTGGTAATGATATTTTTTATTTCTTTTATGATATTGAAGACGATATTTCCTAATCTCAGTAATTTTGTTTTGAAAAAAGATAAAGAAAAATATGAAAAAAAGGAATTGATTTTATATGGTGGTATCATTATAACAATTTTTCTTTTCGCATTTCTTGCCTTATTTCCTGCCGTTGTAAGTTCTGATACCCAAAGTCAATTGCGTCAAGTACATAGTGGAACTTATACCAATTGGCATCCTTTCATTGAGACTTTAATTTTTGTCACTTTACCGACTATGATATATGACAGTTATGTATCATTATCTGTTTTTCAATTAATTTTTATTGGATGTATTTTATTATATTTTTGTATCTTTTTAAGAAAATATTTTCTGAGTAAAAAAGGAACAATCCTTGCTTTATTGACAATTATGTTAAATCCTACTTTTATTAAAATGTCGATGTATTGTTATAAAGATGTCCCATTTTCATGGATATTGTTTGTAGGAACTTTATTTTTAATAGAAATTGTTTTTACAAAAGGAAAATGGATAGAAAAAACAAGTCATAAAATAATTTTTATTTTAGTAAGCTTAGGAATTATGATGTTTCGTCATAATGGACTTTTCAGTGTCGTATTGATGTTTTTAACTTTAATTGTTTTATATAAAGATAAACGTAAATTTTATATGACTTGTGGCATTCTATTTGTTTTATTTCGATTTTTATTATATGGACCCGTTTATAGTCAATTAGGAATTACCCCTGATGGAGGAAAATCAGAAATGATGGGAGTTCCGATGAATCAAATCGCCTATATTTATCATCAAAATGTTAAAATGACAAAAGAAGAACATAAACTATTGGACAAGCTTGCTCCCAAAGAAAAGTGGGAACAATATTATCGCCCAGCGAGTTTTAATTTTTTGAAATCAAACAGTAAAGGTATTTATGGAACATGGGTGGATACAAATTTTAAAGAAATTATAAAATTTTATATAAAATATGCTATTAAATATCCTGATAAATATATACGTTCTTATATGAACGTGACAAGTCCTATTTGGAAAATTCAAGATCATTTAGATAATTTTGCATCGGATGAATTACAAAAAAATCATTCTTTCATTTTAATTCATGCGAGAGGGTGTTATGAAAGATATTATGATATTATTTCTACGTCTCCATTAAAATATTTATTTTTCGGAGTGGGAATGGGGTTATTTCTTATTGTTTTATCTATTGTAATAGTGATTTATAGGAAAAGATTTCAATTAGAATATTATTTACCATTTATACTAGTTATTAGTAACACGTTAATTATTATGTTATTAATAACAGGTGAAGAGATACGATTTGTTTATTCTCAAATACTATGTGCTGTTCCATTATTGATTTATGCTCTTTCTTTAAAAGGTAGAAAAGCTGGTCATGAAATATGAAAATAGCGAAACAAAATTTATTAAATAATATATTAGTGATACTATTAGCATTTTATTTGTCTATTGCTATTGGATGGGATTTAAATGAGAGTATTTCTTGGTTTAGCGTAGGAATCATATTTATTATTTCTTATTTATTTTTGAAAAGATATTTTTCAACCATAACAAGTATAACTTTAAAAAAGTCACCAGAGGAAGATATGCGTAAGGAACTCATTTTATATGGATTTATTCTTCTTATCGTTTTTGTATTATCTTTCTTGGTGTGGTATCCCGCAGTTATCAATGCTGATATTACTTCTCAATGGAGACAAGTACAAACTGGAAATTATAGTAATTGGCACCCTGTAGTTCAAACAATTTTATTTCTGAAATTACCTACATTAATTTATAATCATTATATATCTTGTACAATTTTTCAAATGCTTTTTATTGGCACTATCTTGTTATATTTTTGTATCTTTTTAAGAAAATATTTTTTAAGTAAAAAAGGAACCATTCTCGTTTTGTTGCTCATCGTATTGAATCCATCTTTTAGTAAAATGTCGATGTTTTTAATAAAGGATATTGCATTTTCATGGCTTTTATTTTTAGGAACATTAATTTCGATAGAAATAGTACTGACAAAAGGGAAATGGATTGAGAAAATAAGTCATAAAATACTTTTTGTATTAATGAGCTTAGGAATTATGTTATTTCGGCATAATGGAATTATCAGCATCTTTTGTTTATTAGTTTTCTTGATTTTAATTTATAAAAAAGATAGGAAATTTTATCTTATAGTGGGAATCTTATTATTCTTATTTCGATTTTTACTATATGGTCCTATTTATCATCAATTAGGAATTGCTTCCGATGGAGGTAAATCAGAAATGATAGGAGTGCCTTTAAATCAAATCGCCTATATTTACCATCAAAATGTAAAAATGACACCTGAAGAACTGGATTTATTTGATAAATTAGCACCAAAGAAAAAATGGGAAGAAAAATATAGACCTGGAAATTTCAATACTCTTAAATTTGATGATGACATTCGCCCTGTATTTATTCCTTGGGTAAATGAAAATTTTAATGATCTTATAAAACTTTATATCAAATACGCTATGAAATATCCAGATAAATATTTGCGTGCTTATTTAAATGTTACCAGTTCTATATGGACTATTAGAAATGATTCCATTCATTTTGATTCATTGCCTCAACCAGAAAATCATTCGAAAGTATTTTCTTATATAAAAAATGTTTATGACGATTATGCTTCTGTTGTAGAAGCATCACCATTCAAATATATTTTTATGGGGATAGGAACAAGTTTATTTGGTATTATAGTATCTTTTACAATTGTAATAATAAAGTCAAAAAAACATCTTCATGCCTATTTACCATATATACTCGTATTAAGTAATACAGCTGTTATTATGATGTTAACAACGGCAAAATATGAAATAAGATTTGTATATTCGCAAATGTTATGTGTAATTCCATTGCTTATTTATGCATTATATCTAAAAAAAATAATAATTAGAAATGAGGAAATAAAATGAAAAAAGTAAAAAATAATTTTTTATCAAAAATATTAATTATTATTTTAGCATTTTATTTTTCTTTATCGATTTGTTGGACGGTAGGAGAAAGTATTTCTTGGTTTAGTATATTAGTATTATTTGGTATAACAGTAATCATTCTATCATTTTTATTTCCTTCGTTTATTTCGCGAGAGATACAAGCTAAAAAAGAAGATTTTCATTCTAAAGAATTATTATTATATGGGGCTTTTATATGTATTATTTTAATTTTTATCTTTTTCGCCTTATATCCGGCAGTATTAAAACCAGTAGATACCGCAAATCAATGGCGACAAGCCCATACAAATACTTATAGTAATTGGCATCCTGTTATTCATACTTTGTTATTCTTTAAATTGCCATCTTTAATATATGATAGTTATGTGTCTTGTTCTATTTTTCAATTAATTTTAATAGGAGTTATTTTACTATATTTTTGTTATATTTTACGAAAATATTTCTTAAGTAAAAAAGGAACTTTAATTACTCTTTTCATATTTCTGTTCAATCCTGCCGTGATGAAAATGTGCATGTTTCTATGTAAAGATACACCATTTTCTTGGATGATTTTCTTAGGAACTTTAATATTGATAGAACTAGTTTTTACTCATGGTCAATGGATAGAAAAAGTAAGTCATAAAATAGTTTTTATTCTAATGAGCTTAGGAGTGATGCTGCTCCGACATAATGGAATTATCAGCATTATAATAATGTTTATTGTACTATCTTTGTTATATAAAAAATATCGAAAGTTTTATCTTATGTTGGGATTTTTATTAGTAATATTTCGGTTTTTACTGTATGGTCCAATTTATTCTTCTCTTGGTGTTTCTCCTGATGGCGGGAAAACAGAAATGTTAGGAATTCCGATGAATCAAATCGCTTATATTTATCATAATAACGCCACATTAACCAAAGAAGAAAGAGAGTTATTAGATAAATTTGCAGATAAAAAAACATGGGAAGAGTATTATAGTCCTACTAATTTTAATTCTTTAAAAACAAAAGGGAAACAACTTTATATGACTTGGGCAAATGAAAATTTTAATGATATTATAACACTTTATATAAAATATGGTTTTAAATATCCTTTCAAGTATCTTCGATCTTACTTAAATGTGACAAGCCCTATTTGGAAAATAGAAGATAGTGTTTCCTTTTCTAAATTTGATGTTACAGAAGTTCCGTCTTCAAGTATTTTAAAACAACTTAATGAATATTATGATAGATATACCAATATAGTTTCATCTTCATTATTGAAATATTTATTTTTTGGGGTTGGAACAGGGCTTTTCATTATCGTTTTTTCATTTATGTTGATGATTGCTAAGCAGAAATTGAATTTAGAAGCTTATTTGCCATTTCTTCTTGTCATTAGTAATACATTAATCGTTATGTTATTAATTACAGGAGGAGAGATAAGGTTTGTTTGTTCTCAAATGTTTTGTGCTATCCCTTTACTCATTTATTCATTAAAGTGGAAAAATCATAAAAATGTAAATAAAAACGAATGATTTATTTATACCAAAGTTTGTATTATGTTATAATTTTAATAATTGGAAAAAATTAATTAAATCAAAAAGGAGTAGAAGTTATGAAAAAGAAAAAAGTAATTATTATTGGAGCGGGACCTGCAGGACTTACTGCTGGTTATGAATTGATGAAACAATCAAAAGATTATGAAGTTATCATCTTAGAAGAAAGTAATGATATTGGTGGTATTTCTAGGACCGTTAATTATAAAGGAAATCGTATGGATATTGGAGGGCATCGTTTCTTCTCTAAAAATCAAGAGGTAATGGATTTTTGGAAAACTATCATGCCACTTCAAGGAAAACCTTCTTATGATGACAAAATCTTGGGAAGAGAAAAAACGTTACCAAAAAAGGGACCTGATCCAGAAAAAGTCGATCGTGTTATGTTATTAAGACACCGAGTATCAAGGATTTATTACTTAAAGAAATTTTTTGATTATCCTATTAGTATGAAATTACAAACATTTAAAAATATGGGGGTAGGAAGAACCGTTTCTAGTGGCTTTAGTTATTTAAAAGCAACAGTTGTGAAAAAGCCAGAAACTTCTTTAGAAAATTTTTATATCAATCGTTTTGGAAAAAAATTATACAGTATGTTTTTTGAAAAATATACGGAAAAGTTGTGGGGAAGACATCCTTCACAAATTTCAGCCGATTGGGGTGCGCAAAGGGTAAAAGGATTATCTATTTTAGGAATTGTTAAAGATATGTTTAAAAAAGTATTTCATTTAAATAATGGAAAAGTAGAAACCTCTTTAATTGAAGAATTTCTTTATCCTAAATATGGTCCTGGACAATTATGGGAAACAGTAGCCAAAGAATTTGAAAAAATGGGAGGTACTATCCAAAAAGGCTATAAGGTAGTTCAAATAGACAATCAAAAAAATAAAATAAAATCAGTTATTTGTGAAGTAGGATCAAAAAAAGAAACGATCGAGGGAGATATTTTTATTTCTTCTATGCCTCTTAAGGATTTAGTGATTTCCATGAAAAAGAAAGTTCCTACTAAATATTATGATATTGCTCAAGGCTTACCTTATCGAGATTTTGTAACGGTAGGAATTTTAGTCGACAAATTAAATTTAAAAAATGAGACAGATATTAAGACGTTACATAATATTGTCCCTGATTGCTGGATTTATGTTCAAGAACCTAATGTCAAATTAGGAAGAATTCAAATATTTAATAATTGGTCTCCTTATATGGTAAAAGATCCTAATGAAACCGTATGGATCGGTTTAGAATATTTTTGCAATGAAAACGATAATTTTTGGAATATGAGTGATCAAGAATGTATTCAATTTGCGACAGAAGAATTAATTTCGATGGGGATTATCGATAAAGATGATGTAATTGATAGTCATCGTGAAAAAGTAAAAAAAGCATATCCTGCTTATTTTGATACGTATGATAATATTGATGAATTAATTACATATATCAATCAATATGAAAATTTATATTGCGTAGGAAGAAATGGACAACATCGTTATAATAATATGGATCATTCGATGGTTACTTCTTTTGAAACAATAAAAAATATTTTAAATCATTCAAAAGATAAAACAAATATATGGAATGTAAATACTGAAAAAGAATATCATGAAGAAAAAAAGTAATTTTTGTGGTAAAATGAATGATAGATATATTGAAAAAGAAAAAAAGGAGGAGAAACATGAGAAGTGAAAGAAGAAGAAAATTACGAATTTTTCGTTTATTAAGTTTTTTATTTTCTCTTTTAAGTTTAATGAGTTTAGCGCTATTTTCAAAGGCTATTTTCAAAGCTAATATTTTACCTATGAAGTATTTAGTAATTATATATATTATATTTTTTATCGTATTTGGACTATTGTTTTTCGCATTTTTTAAGAAGAAGTGTCCCAAACCATTAAAGATATTTTCTTATGTTATTAGTGTAATATTATCAATTATTTTAATTGTCGGATCTATCTATATTAATGATACAAGTGATTTCTTTGATGATTTACAAATAGGCGATTACGATACCATCACTTATTCTGTTATTACCTTAAAAAATAGTCCTTATACAAAAATAGATGAATTAGCAAATAAAACAATATCTTATTTAGACGATCAAAATAAAAAAGAAGTTAAAAAAGCATTAGAAAAAAGAGTTGATTATCAAGAACAGATAGATACTAATTCTACTAATATGGCATCTCAATTATTAAATCAAAAAGTCGATGCTTTATGTTTAGAACAAGGATATATTGCTTTATTAAGTGAAGAAATAAAAGATTTTGAATCAAACATTAAAACAATATATACTTTTGATATTAAAGTAAAATCTCATAAAGAAGATGATCAAAAATTAGATGTTACCAAAAAGCCATTTATTGTCTATATTAGTGGAATCGATCAATATGGAAATGTCACTTCAGTGCGAGGAAGAAGCGATGTCAATCAATTAGCGATTGTCAATCCTACCACACATCATATTTTATTGTTAAATACTCCAAGAGATTATTATGTTCAATTAGCTGGTACGACAGGATTAAAAGATAAGCTTACTCATGCGGGAATTTATGGAGTTGAAAAAAGTATTCAAACCTTAGAAAATTTATATGATATTGATATTAATTATTATTTTAGAGTTAATTTTAATTCTTTAATTCAATTAGTAGATACTATTGGTGGAATTGATATTTATTCAGATACTTCTTTTAATGCTTGGACTGATCGAAGTGTCAATATTCAAAAAGGATATAATCATTTAAATGGGAAACAAGCTTTAGCTTTTGCTCGGGAAAGACATGCTTATGCTTCAGGCGATAGACATCGAGGAGAAAATCAGCAACAAGTAATGAAAGCCATTATCAATAAAGTGACAAAATCACAAGTAATTATCAGTAAATATAGTAGTATTTTAAATTCGATGAGTGGATCATTTCAAACAGATATGCCAAGCCATACGATTACTACCTTTATTAAAAAACAAATTGATGAGATGACAGGATGGAAAATCGATACGTTTGGTGTAACGGGAAGTGGTAGTAAACAACCAACTTATAGTATGGGATTAAAATATAATCTTTATGTTATGATTCCCGATCAAACTTCGATAGCGGAGGCAAAACAAAAAATCGCAACCATTTTACAGGAAGGATAAATAATCCTTCTTTTTATGTAAATAAAACTTAAGAAATCAAAAAAAGAGAAGGGAAAACTTTTTTTCAAGAAATTCCTGTGATATAATAAAAATATATTTGGAGGATGAAAATGAGTATAGAATATAAAAGTTTAGAAATTATTTTTTGCTTTATCTGTTATTTTAGTTACGTTATTATAAAGTCGAAAAAAAGTTTTCATATGTTACAACAAAATTTTTATAATAATTCCAATCGATATTTAAAATGGCTTAAAAATAATCCACAAAAATTGTTAATAACAGCGGATATTTTACTTATTCCTATTACTATCTTTTTATTAAAATTAAAGGTAGGAATTTATCTTATTTTAGGAATTTTTTATCTTTTATTATTTTATATTACCAAAGAGAAATATAAAAAAGAGCCAGTTGTAATCAGTTTTAAAATTACTTCACGAGTAAAAAGAATGTTTGCGACTTGGATAATAGGATATCTCGTTTTTGCTTTGATATATTTATTTCATGAAAAAGCAGGAATTTTATTATTTGTTCTTTTAGCTTCGTTTAATGCTTTTTATATTTATTTTGTTAATATTGTTAATAAGCCAATCGAAAAAATCGTTTACTATTATTATTTTCAAAAAGCGAAAAAAAAGATTAAGGAAGATACCCGTTTACAAGTGATAGGGATTACTGGTAGTTATGGAAAGACGAGTAGTAAAAATATTTTAGCCGATATTTTACAGGTAAAGTATGATACGTTACCAACTCCTAAAAATTTTAATACTCCTTATGGATTAATGCTTACTATCAATAATCATCTAGATAAATTTACCGAATATTTAGTCGCAGAAATGGGAGCTTGTGAAGTAGGTCAAATTAAAGAATTATGTGATTTTGTAAAACCAAAATATGGGATTTTGACAAAGATAGGAGTTGCTCATTTAGAAAGCTTTAAAACAGAAGAAAATATTCAAAAGACAAAGTTTGAATTAGTGGAATCATTACCAGAAGATGGGCTTGCTATATTAAATATGGACGATGAAAAACAAGTCCAGTATAACATTAAAAATCATTGTCAAGTTCAATGGATTGCCATCGATAATAAAAATGCGGATTTAAAAGCTTCTAATATCAAAGGAACAAAAGATGGAATGACTTTTGATATTCAATTTAAAGGAGACAAGAAAAAATATTCCATGGAGACAAAATTGTTAGGGAAAGCAAATATCTATAATATTTTGGCCGCTATTTTATTAGCTTATCATCTAGGAATGACTATCGATGAAATAAAACAAGGAGTAAAAGGAGTTAAAACGATTCCTCATCGTTTAGAATTAAAACGAGAAGGGGGATTAAACTTAATTGATGATGGCTATAATTCTAATCCAGTAGGAGCGAAGATGGCATTAGAAACGCTTGCTTTGATGCCAGGTAAAAAAATTGTGGTAACACCAGGTATGATCGAACTGAAAGAAAAACAATATGAACTTAATTTCCGTTTTGGGAAACAAATAACAGAAGTCGCAGATGAAGTAATCTTAGTTGGGAAAAAGCAGACAAAACCTATTTATGAGGGGTTAATCGAACAGAAATATGATCATAAAAAAATTCATATTTTTGATAATATTTATGAAGCATTTCAATTGTTACGGAAGATTAGTGACAAAGATACTTATACTTTGATTGAAAATGATCTTCCTGATATGTTTCTTGAAAAAGAGGGAAAAAAATGATAGAAATAAAAACTGATTCTAGAAAAGTAAAACCAGGTGATACTTTTATTGCTATTCGAAATGTCGCAAGAGATGGTCATGATTATATCGAAAATGCTATTTCCAATGGCGCTACTAAAATTATTGCTGAAGAAGGGTCTTATTCAGTAGAGACAGAAATTGTAAAAGATACAAGAAAATATTTAGAAAATTATTTATATGAAAATTATTATCCGACTATAAAAGATATGAAAATGATCGGGGTAACAGGAACAAATGGAAAAACGACAACTTGTTTTTTAGTTTTTCAAATGTTACAGAAACTAGGATATCCTGTTGCGTATATCGGAACGATTGGATTTTATTATCAAGATAAAAAAAGACTATTGAATAATACTACTCCAGATATCGATCTTTTATATGAATTATTAATCGAGGCAAAAGAAAATGGATGTCGAGCAGTCGTCATGGAAGTAAGTAGCCATGCGTTAGATAAAAATCGAATTCATGGTCTTACTTTTGATGAGGTTGCTTTTACTAATTTGACACAAGATCATTTGGACTATCATAAAACATTAGATAATTACGCTAATGCCAAAAGAATGTTATTTGAAAAAACGAGAGGGGAAAAAATTGCGATTATTAATGGGGATGATCATTATTATCGAAGATATTTATTAGAAAACCATAATATTTTAATTAGTAATAAACAAGGTGATTTGGTTTTTTCAAATATTGAATTTTCTCATTTAGGAACATCGTTTGATTTTAAGTGGAAGATGAAATCATATCATACGACAATTCCAATGGTTGGAAGATATAATATTTATAATTATCTTACTTCTTTATTACTCGTTTATTATATGGGATATACGATAGAAGAAATTTTAAAAATAACAAGTGATTTGAAAGCTCCAAGTGGGAGAATGGAAATGATTTCTTACCATGATAATAGTATTTTTGTCGATTATGCTCATACTCCAGATGCGGTAGAAAATGTATTAACATCTGCTCAAGAATATAAAAAAGGAAAAATTATTACTATTCTTGGCTGTGGAGGAGATAGAGATCATACAAAACGACCATTGATGGGAAAAATCGCTTTAGATTATTCTGATTATGTTTTATTTACGAATGATAATCCCCGAACGGAGGATCCTAAAAAGATTATGGATGATATTTTAGAGGGGGCTAGTGGACAACATTATGAAGTAATTTATGATCGTAAAAAAGCGATTCAAAAAGGCATGTCATTATTAAATCACAATGATATTTTGATGATATTAGGAAAAGGGCATGAAGATTATCAAATTATCGGAACAGAAAAAATACATTTTTCTGATCAAGAAATAGTTAATGAATATATACAAAATCATTAAGGAGGATTTTTATGTATCGAAATACTTATGTTTCTATTAAACCAGAAATTTTAACAAATAATATCAAAGAAATTAAAAAGCATTATCCCAATTATCAATACTATATTGGAGTCGTGAAAGGAAATGCTTATGGACATGGAGATTATATTGTAAATGACTTAATAAAAGGAGGAGTCAATTATTTAGCTGTCTCTTCTTTAGAAGAAGCATTAAGTATTCGAAAATGGAATGAAACTATTCCTATTTTATGTTTAGAAGTGATTCCTATTTCTTACTTAGAAGAATGTATTCGCCAACATATAACAATAACGGTGGAATCTTTTTCTTACTATCAAGAATTAAAAAGAGAAAAATTATCAAAAAAATTAAAGGTACATATAAAATTAGATACGGGAATGAATCGATTAGGCTTCAAAGAAAAAGAAGAGTTTGAAACTGTATTTTATGGATTACAACAAGAAAAAAATATCGAGGTAGAAGGAATATATACTCATTTTGCTACGCAAGGAGTTCATGATATATATTGGGATCGACAATACCAAAAATTTCAATTTCTTTTAAAAGATATCGATTTAACTTCTGTTAAGATAATTCATATGGGAAGATCATTAACCTTAGTAAATCACGATAAACCAGATTTTGTTAATGGAATTCGTTTAGGAATTATTATGTATGGTTTTAATCAAAGTATTTCTTTCGGTCGTGGAATAAAAAGAAAACTTCGATTAATCAAACGAAATTGTTATTTGAAAAAAACTCAAATTTCAAAAACACATCTTGAAAACCATCTTGCATTACAAACGGCTTTTTCACTTTATACAGAGGTGATGAGTATCAAACAAGTAAAACGAGGAGAAGTAATTGGCTATCGCGCTTCTTATCAGGCCAAAGATGATATGACGATTGCTATTTTACCGATTGGTTATGCGGATGGGATGAGTTTGGATTTTAAAGAAGTGATAATTCATGGAAAAAAATATCCGATTATAGGGGAAATATGTATGGATATGACGATAATTCAAATTGATGATTCTGTTTCTTTACATGATAAGGTAGAAATTTTTGGAGATACTATTAGTGTAAAAGAAGCAGCTTTAAAAAAGAAAAGCAATGCTTATCAGTTGTTGTTATCAATTACAAATCGAGTTCCACGAATATATGATGAAAAAGAAATAAAATATTAGGAGGGAAAAGATGGACTTTGAAGTACTTATTATGGGAACAGATGCCAATGCCTATTATATGGCTAGATGTTACCATGAAGCATATCATAAAAAGGCTTATTTAATTGGAAGAAAAGGTCATAGTATTACTCCTTATACAGAACTTACCAATATTTTAACGTTGGAATATAATCAAGAAATATGGACAGAAAAGGGTTTTTTAAAAGCACTAGATGATTTTCAAAAAAAGCATCCAAATAAAAAGATATTACTTGTCAGTAGTAATGAAACTTATGCGGAATTTATCGCTAAAAATAAAAAGAAGCTTCATAAAAATTATGTATATAATTATCCTGATAAAGAAATTATTCAAAATTTAATTATGAAAGATAAATTTTATCAAACTTATCAGGACTCTTGTCTAGATTTTCCTAAAACTTATTATTATGACTGTTCTCAAGATCGATTATTTCAAGACAAATTGACATATCCTATCGTTGTAAAACCTTGTAATGTCATAGAATATAATCATCTTGATTTTGAGGGGAAAAATAAAATTTACAAATTAGAAAATGAAGGAGAATTACAGGAAGTTCTCAAACGAATAAAAGAAAATGGTTATAAGAGTAAATTAGTTATTCAAGAATTTATTCCTGGAGATGATAGTCATCTTTTTGATGCTGTTGTTTATTGTGATAGACATAAAAAAGTAAAACTTCTTTCGTTTGCTCAAATTGGACTTCAAGAAAGAAGTAAAAATATGGTTGGGAATGCAGCTGTCTTAATCAATGGATATTCAGAATTTCCTGGAGTACGAGAGATGGCAGAAAACATAAAAAAATTTATGGAAGAAATCGGATATCAAGGATTTGCTGAATTTGATATGAAATATGATGTGAGAGATCATCGATTTAAAGTATTAGAAATTAATGCTAGACAAGGAAGATGTAGTTATTATATTACACCGATTGGGGCCAATTTAATTCAAGTACTTGCCGATGATGTTATCTATCACAAAGATATGAATTATCGTTTTTTAGACGAAAAAGTATTGCTTTCTTTTGTTCCTAAAGGAGTAGCGAAAAAATATATTAAAAATAAAAAATTTAAAAAAGAAATGTTACGATTATGGAAACCAGGAAAAGTAGTAAATCCAATACGATATTCTAAAGATAGAAATTTGAAACGGCAAATTTTCTTATTTAAAAGACACGTTGTTTATTATCGAGAATATAAAAATAGCTATTGGACATCAGATTAGGAGGATATTATGTGTGGGATTGTCGGATTTATCGATACGATAAAAAAAGAGAAAAAGAAAAAAATCATTAAAAATATGGCAGATAAAATTATTCATCGGGGACCCGATGATGAAGGTTATTATATCGATGATGATATTGCTCTTGGACATCGACGTCTTTCCATTATTGATTTAAATACAGGAAAACAACCAATCTATAACGAAGATAAAAGCAAAATGATTATTTTTAATGGAGAAATTTATAACTATCAAGAACTAAAAAAAGATTTAATAGAAAAAGGTCATCAATTTACCACAACAACTGATACAGAAGTAATTTTACATGGTTATGAAGAATATCATGAAAAGCTTTTTTCGCAATTAAGAGGGATGTTTGCCTTTGTTATTTATGATAAAAAAACGAAAGAATTAGTGGGGGCTCGAGATCATTTTGGAATGAAACCATTTTATTATTACTATTGTGATGATGAATTTATGTTTGGCTCTGAAATTAAGAGTTTTTTACCACACCCTCATTTTAAAAAAGAAATCAATGATAAACCATTAAAAATGTTTTTGATTTTTCAATATTCAATTTTTGAAGAAACTTTTTTTAAAAATGTTTATAAGTTAAAACCAGGTCATTATTTTCAATATAAAGATGGGAAATTAAAAGTAAAACAATATTTTGATATCTTATATAATAAAAAAGATAGAGATTATGATAGTTATAAACAAGAATTAAAAGAAGTTCTAGAAGATTCTGTAAAATATCATCAAATTACTTCTGATGTAGAAGTGGGTGCTTATTTATCAGGAGGTGTTGATTCTTCTTATGTCGTTAGTGTCGCGAAACCAGATAAGACGTTTTCTGTCGGTTTTCATATGGACAAAAAAGGGGGATTAACCTTTGATGAGACAGAATATGCAAAAGATTTATCGGAAATGTTAGGAATTAAAAATAAAAGAAAATTTATTACTACGGATGAATATTTTGAAGCTCTCCCTATGATTCAATATCATACAGATGAACCTCATGCTAATTTGTCAACCGTTCCTCTTTATTTTTTATCTTCTTTAGCATCAAAACAAGTAAAAGTAGTATTATCTGGAGAAGGATCTGATGAAATGTTTGCCGGTTATAATGAATATTATGAGCCTAATGTAGTAAAACTTTATATTAAATTACCACAATTTGTGAAAAGAAGTTTTGCGACGATCGCAACTCCTCTTCCTCACTTTCCTGGAAAAAATACCATTATAAAGTATAGTCAACCATTTTATGAACGATATTTTGGACATGCTTATATTATGAATGAAAAAGAAGCAAATGATATATTGGCTCCACGATTAAAAGATAATATGATGATTCGCGATGTAATTAAACCATATTATGATAAAGTTAAAAATCAAGATGATATTACTAAAAAACTGTATATTGATTTTCATTTTTGGTTACCTCAAGATATGCTTTTAAAAGCCGATAAAATGGCTATGGCTCATTCATTGGAATTAAGAACTCCATTGTTAGATAAAAAATTATGGGATATTGCTTCCCAAATTCCTACAAAATATTTAGTAAAAAAGAAACAGACGAAATATATATTTCGAGAAATTGCCAATGAAACAATACCAGAAGAATGGGCAAAAAGAAGAAAGTTAGGTTTTCCAGTACCTTTTTCTAAATGGTTATATGAAAAAAAATATTATCAACAAGTAAAGGAAATGTTTCAAAAAGATTTTGTTTCTAATTTCTTTGAAAAAGAAAAAATCAACGATTTATTAGAAAAACATTATCGAAAAATAGAAAATAATGGAAGAAAAATTTATAATATATTTGTCTTTCTAACTTGGTATCAAAAATATTTTATCGAGTTATAAAAAGAAGGAGGATATTATGTGCGGAATTACAGGATATATTAGTAAGAAAAAGAACAAAGAAAAAATATTAAAAGATATGCTTTTTCAAATTGTTCATCGAGGACCAGATGATGAAGGTTATTATATCGATGATATCGTTGCTTTAGGACACCGAAGACTTTCGATTATTGATTTAAATACAGGGAAACAACCAATTTTTAATGAAAAAAAAGATAAGTTAATTACCTTTAATGGAGAAATTTATAATTATCGAGAAATAAAAAAAGAATTACAGAAAAAAGGACATCAATTTACAACGACGACCGATACAGAAGTAATTTTACATGGCTATGAAGAATATGGAGTAGATATCTTAAAAAAACTTCGTGGGATGTTTGCTTTTGTTATATGGGATACAAAAAAGAAAGAATTATTTGGAGCGAGAGATTATTTTGGAATTAAACCGCTTTATTATTATCATGATAAGGAATTTTTTATGTATGGATCAGAAATTAAAAGTTTTTTAAAAAATCCAGAATTTAAAAAAGAACTAAATACTGATATTTTACCAGCTTATTTGCGATTTAATTATACACCGACAGAAGAAACTTTTTTTAAAAATGTTTATAAATTAAAACCAGGTCATTATTTTCGATTTAAAGAAGGTCATTTAGATATTCAATCTTATTTTGAATTGACTTTTGATCAAAAAGAAAGATCATTTGATGAAATTGTCGATGAGATTAGTAAAGTGATGAAAGATTCTGCTTCTCATCATATGATAAGTGATGTAGAAGTTGGTTCCTTTTTAAGTAGTGGAATTGATTCTTCTTATTTAGTTGCTTTGACAAAACCTGATAAAACATATACGGTGGGATATGATATTCCTAAGTATGATGAAATTCGTTATGCACAAGATTTAGCGAAACAACTTCATATTAATAATACTAGTAAAAAAATATCAAAAGAAGAATATTTTGATGTCATTCCAAAAATTATGTACCATTTGGATGAACCACTAGCAGATCCCGCTGCTGTCGCACTTTATTTTGTCGCTGAATTGGCAAGTCGTGATGTGAAAGTAGTATTATCTGGAGAAGGAGCCGATGAATTTTTTGGCGGATATAATATTTATCGAGCAGAGGTAGATGTTAGCTTCTATAATAAAATTCCTTACCCGATTCGACATTTTATTGCCACTCTTTGTAGTTTTTTACCACAACGAAGAGGAATTAACTTTTTAGTAAGGCGAGGGCAAAAAATAGAGGATGGTTATATTGGAGTCAATGCTGTTTATCCCGAAAAAGAAGCTAGAAAAATTTTAAAGATAGAAGATAAATCAAAAAGCAATAAAGAAATTATTCGATCTGTTTGTGAACTTCAAAAAGGACAAAGTAATATTATTAAAAGACAGGCAATCGATATTCAATTTTGGCTAATTAATGATATTTTTCAAAAAGCAGATAAAATGACGATGGCCCATTCGATAGAAGGAAGGGTACCTTTTACTGATATTGAAGTTTTTAAGGTGGCTAGAACGTTACCTGATAGTGCAAAAGTGACGAAAGAAAATACGAAAGTAGCACTTCGTCAAGCTGCAAAAAGAGATATTCCTAATGAATCTTATAATAAGAAAAAATTAGGATTTCCTGTTCCTCTTCGTGAATGGATGAGGGAAGAAGATATTTATTTAGAGATAAAAGATGCTTTTCAAAGTGATATTTGTCAAAAATTATTTAAAACAGAAAAATTATTAAAACTGTTAGAAGAACATCGTCATAATAAAAAAGATAACTATAAAAAAATTTGGACGGTTTATACATTTCTTGTTTGGTATCATGAATTTTTTGAGAAAATGGAATCATAAAGCTATCAGAAAGATAGCTTTTTTGATTGACAAAACAATGAAATGAGAGGTATAATTGATACAGAATAGGATAGGAAGTTGAAAAATGAAGAAAAGAGGATTTACTTTAGTGGAATTACTTGCTGTAATTGTTCTATTAGGATTGGTTAGTTTGATTGCGTTTCCTAGAATATTAGAAATGATGAATCAAGTAACCGGAAAAACGGAAGGTTCTAAACAACGATTGTTATATCAAGCAACGGATCGATATTTGGATGATAATAAAAATGCTTATCCATTGGAAGAAGGAAACACTTATTGTATTTCTACAGATCGATTAGAACAAGGTGAATATTTACAGTATGAAGATTTACCAGACAAAGCAGATGAAAATGTAGTACGTGCAAGAGTCAACGGAGAAGAAAAATTGGATTTTGGCTGGGTAAATAGATATGAATGTATTGAAAAAGGAGTTGTTAATGCCAACTTAGGAGATATCGATTGTGAAATTTTAACAAATGGTTATGCAATTGAAAAAGAAGTCGAAGTTCAATTTCCTGTAGGAGGAGATTATGAATATAGTTATTCTCTAGATAATGGAAAAAGTTGGAAAAAATATAGTGATGATGAAAGACTTGGAGTAGCAAATTTTCAATTACAAAAAAATGGATATTTTATTATGCGTTTTAAAAGTAATGAAGAATTAGGATATCGAAGTTGTACAGCTAGTATCGTACAAATTGATAAGACTCCAATAGGTGGAATTGTTGCCTTTGGAGGTTCAGATATACCTAAAGGATATTTAGAAGCAAACGGACAAGAAGTGATGAGAAAGACATATAAAAAATTGTATGATAAAATCAAAAGCGTATATGGTTCTGGGGATGGATCTACTTCTTTTAATCTTCCTGATTTGAAAGGGAAAGTATTAGTTGGATACGATAGTTCTCAAACTGAATTTAATGGAATGGGAAAAACAGGAGGAGAAAAAATTCACAAATTAGAAGAAAAAGAAATGGCTAGTCATACGCATGCATTTACTGGAACTACTCATAGTCATACCTTTACGGGAGCAGCTCATACGCATACGTTTACGGGAACAGCTCATAGTCATACGTTTACTGGAACATCCCATACGCATACATTAACGGGAACTGAACATACTCACACGTTTACCGGAAAAAGTGTGACAACAAGAAAAGGAAGCTAAACATTTAATATC
>CANQYN010000001.1 GCA_947628105.1 uncultured Bacilli bacterium | reverse complement strand
TGTTTTGGTTAACTCAATTATACGACTTGAATTACTTTTTTATATAGAAATGTTTCACATCAATTGTAACACTACAAGTTATATGTCTTTTACTATATCTATTATTTACTTTGTTATGTAGTTATGATACACTATAATTATAGAAAGGTAAGGAATTATGGAAGAGGAAAAAAAGAAAAAATTTGATATTGAAAAAATAGTAAAAAATGGATTAATTATATTTACTTTTATCAGTTTTATTATTGTTGTTTTGAATTTTACTTACTTAATTTATAATTATTCCTATGATACGACGAAAATTAATGATTTTTTATTAAAATATATCAATGGTCCTTTGCTTTGGATTGACAATATTTTAGTATATATATTGGCTATTTTTTATATCATTATTGGTATTAAATCCAAAAAAGAAGTTTTCTTAAAAGTATCATTTAGTATTTTTTCAATTCTAACAACTATGGTTGTTTTGACATTCATTATTAATTTTATAGCTGAATTATTTGGTTTATTTTAACAAGGTGAAATGAATAATAAAAGACCAATCGGATGATTGGTTTTTTCATTGAAAAAAATAATGCAATATTTGAAGTTTTATTTAGTAAATAATAATTTTCTTATATCACCAAAAGATTATCATGTCATACGTTATATTAGAGGTGAAAAAGATGAATAATTTAGAGGTGGTTGTAGATGCTGGACATGGGGGAGCGGATTCTGGTGCAGTAGGGAATGGAGTAAAAGAAAAAGATTTAACTTTACAAATTTCAAAATATATGTATGATCGTTTTAAGGAATTAGGAATTCCAGTAAAATTAGTACGTTCTACTGATGAAACAGTAAATCCAACAGAACGAGTAAAACGAGTATTAAATGCGTTTGGGGATTCTCCGAATGTGATTGTAGTTTCTAATCATATTAATGCGGCCGGTTCTGCTATTAAAGGTGCACAAGGAGCAGAGGTGATATATGCTCTTCGTAATAATGATAATCTTGCTCGTAGTATTTTATCTGAAATTGGAAAAGAAGGACAAATAACTCGATCATATTATCAAAGAAGATCCACTTCTAATCCTAATTTAGATTATTATTATATTTTAAGAAATACCGGAAAAACACAACCTGTTATTGTAGAGTATGGATTTATTGATAATGCTTCAGATCTTGACCGTATTCAGAAAAATTATAAAAAATATGTAGATGCAGTAATAAGAGCTATTTTACAAGAAAATGGATATTCTCTTCCAACTGTTCCTTCAACGGGGAATACATATGTAGTACAAAATGGAGATACGTTGTGGAAACTAGCAAAGCAATTTAATACGAAGGTTGATGAAATAAAAAAATTGAATAATTTATCGTCTGATAATTTATCGATTGGTCAAGTATTACAAATACCTATGAAAGAAGAAAATATTGTTACTGAAACTACTTATACAGTCAAAGCGGGGGATAGTTTATATAAGATTGCCAAGCAGTTTAATATGAGTGTATCGGATTTAAAAATATTGAACAATTTAACAAATGATGATATTTATGTTGGTCAAGTCCTTTTACTTTCAGAATCAGGAGAGTCACCCTTTTTATCTACAACTTCTTATACAGTTAAAGCAGGGGATAGAATTTTTATGGGGAATAATGGGTAGTAATATTTAAATAATGATATTTATGATTATAAATATGTTATAATAAAAAAAGGAGTAAACGATATGATAGATATAAAATATGCAATTGAGCAATCTAAAAACAAACAAAATATAAGTGATGGAGGAAGTCAATGCTTTGATTTTGGGGATGTTGTTTTAGTAAAATATATGCTTCCGTTAAAATATGTTAAATATAATCATCGAGCACGTGATTGTGAAGAGAGGGTTATGGAAGGGGTTAATCAAAAAATTCAAAAAGGTGTTAACACTCCAAAGCATATTTCTGTTATGAGGACAATTGAAGGAAGTGATGATGTTTGTTATGTATTACAAGAAAAATGCAAAGGAAAAAATTGCGCTTCTATGGCGAAATATGGTGTTTCATATGATACGGTAATTTCAGATTTAAATCGTGTTTATAACATTCCATTTGAACATTATAAAAAACTTATTAGTGATGGTTGTATGTTATATGAAATGGGGTATGAGGCTAAACCTAAAAATTTATTTTACGATGAAGAAACTGGATTTTGGTTTATAGATTTTTTGCATTATGATGTAGAAAAAGTATTTGATGAAAATAATCCTATTAAATTGTTTAAAGCATTAAAATTTGTAACACCTAAACCTAGACAAATTGCATCGACACTTAAATATAATGAGGAGTTATCACTAGATCAACAATCAAAAAAAGACTTATTGGAGTATTCTATAGAAGCAAAGACTCTTCTTGCAATTAAATCTGTAATTCCTAATTTTGAAAAATATGAAAAATTTTATTTGTTTGATAAAGATGCTGGCTTAAAACAATATTTAATGGAACAAGGAGTTGTCAAGAAAGATTTATTTAAATTAGAAGAAGAAGATTATCCGGTTTATGATGAATTATATGAAATAGTGGTAGACCAAATTATCGATAAAATAACTAATAATGGTGAAAAGTTTTGGAGTGTAGAAGTTAATGATATTAGAAATGATTCAAATTTATTTTGTTTAATGGAAATATGGAAATATCATAAAAAAAATTCAATTAATAAGTGTAATTATCAAGATGAATATGATTATGAATATGATTTAGAATCTAAATTTACTGAAACGATGATAAGAACAATAGGAAAAAAAATAGAAGAATCAGAACAAAATGAAAATTCCACTAGATTTTTAAATGACTTGTATTCTAAATATGAAATTTATACAAAAAATAATTATATATGACCTTAACTAGTAAAAAATAATCATCCTATAAAATTTAGCGAAAACTATAAATTAGGATGATTTTTTGTGATCTAATGTATTGATATTATTTACTTTATTCTTTATATCAACCTACAAAGTAGAATGAATTTCGTAAGTACAAAATAAGAATAGCACCATAATCAACTCTTATAAAATAAGGATTAGTTTAGTATTGATGTGTAAACATCTTATCCTGCTTTTTTATAAATTAATGCATTTGCAAGTATTATAGGATGATAGACAAAACTTTCTATACTTAATGACTTGACTCTTCTTTTTAGTGGGGGGTATCATGTATCGTGAAAAGAAGATAATATAAATGAGAAGATTTAATTTCAGAGGAAAAATATTTAATCGAGGAATAAACAATCAGGAGGACTATGATAACAAGTAATATTGTTAGGGGTATTATTATCTAAATAATATTACTTATTTAAATTTTAAAGCCATAGAATTTATTGGAGGTATGAAACTCTATGGTTAAATATAATGTTAATTTAAAATTTAAAGAAAATGGTAAATCTTTAAATGACATAATAACGAATGTATTAAAAATAGAATTAGAAAAGCAATATATGAATTATAATATTTTAAATAAGAAGATACTATTCAATGATACTTCCAAAAAGAAAGGAGTATGAATTGAGAATCGTAAATAATAGTTTTAATGTAGGACTTTATATAAGATTATCAAGAGATGATTTAACACACGAATCTGATAGTATCGTCAGTCAAAGAAGTTTACTTAATCAATATGTTAAAGAAAATAATTATAATGTTATAGATGAGTATGTAGATGATGGGTTTACAGGAACTAATTTTGAAAGACCTGCTTTTAAAAGAATGATGAAAGATATTGAATTTGGTAAAATCAATATGATTATTACGAAAGATATGTCAAGATTAGGTAGAGATTATATTGGAACAGGAGAATTAATAGAAAAATACTTTCCAAACAATAATATAAGATATATTGCTATTAATGATGGGATAGATACATTCATAGATAATACCAATAATGATATAGCGCCTTTTAAAGCAATAATGAATGATATGTATGCTAAAGATATTTCAAAAAAAGTTAAAACTAGTCTACATTCAAGAATGAAAGATGGTTTATATGTGTCTGGAAGATGTCCTTTTGGGTACATAAAAGATCCAAATAATAAAAATCATTTAATAATAAATGAAGAACAAGCTAGGACTGTTAAGTTAATATTTGATTTAGCACTTCAAGGGAATACCTATCATTATATAGCACAAGAACTTACCAAAAGAAAAATTAAGACTCCAGCATCCTATTATAATTATGTTTGGAATACAAAGTGCAAGAGTAAATGTATTTTACAAAAGCAAGGTGTATGGGTTGATACAACTGTAAAAGCAATTTTAACTAATCAAATCTATGTAGGAGATTCAGTTCAAGGTAAAACTAAAAAGATTAATTATAAATTAAAGAAGACAGTTAAAAATAGTCCTAATGATTATATAATTGTTAAGAATACTCATGAAGCGATAATAGATAGAGATACTTTTAATTATGTTCAAACACTACTACCTAAAAATGTAAAAAGACCAGAGAAGAAAAGATTTTATTTATTAGATGGCCTTTTATACTGTGGAGATTGTAAGCATCGAATAACAATAAGATATCAAAATAAAACAGGAAGAAGTTATACTACTTGCGATTATTACAGAACATATTCAAAGTATCATGTTTGTACTACACATACAAATAATTATGAAACATTAGAAAAAGTAATTTTAGATAATGTTAAGGATGTTTGTCATAAATATCTTGATAAAAACAAAATAAAAGATTCTATTGGAAATATAAAATTTGAAGACAAAACTTTAAAAACTAAAAAACAGATAGAACATTTCAAAATTACCAATAATAAACTGACTGAAAGTTTAGATAAAACTTATATGGATAGGTTAAAAGGTGTCATTGATGAATTACAATATTTAAGAATAAGTGAAAATATAAAAAGTGAAATAGATGATAATAAAAAGAGGATTGATAATCTTAAAAGTGAACAAATAGCTTCAAATAAAGTAGATAATAAGCAAATAAAAAAATACATTAATGAATTTTTATCAATAGAGGAGCCAACAAGAGAATTAATAATAAATTTAGTTGAAAAAATTTATATTTATCAAGATAAGAGGATAGATATTATATTTACATTTAAAAATACTACATAAAAAGGTATTTAGAAATAAAATTTTTATAGACAGTAACGAATAAAATTGTTTTTTTGATAAAAAAAGATTATAATTTTATATAAGAAAGGAGTTTTTAAATGTATGAATAATTTTTCAATTAATAAAAATAACTACGATAAATTTATTTTTAAAGGGTCATTAGCATTAGAATCTTATTATGATGCAACAAAAGAAAATAAAGAATTATTTGATAGTTTCAATAAAGATTTAAAAGCCTATCGTTTATTAAGCAAAAAAAATGATAGCGATAAAGAATCTATTGTTACTAAATTAATATTAACGCTTGAAAAAATAGGGGAAGAAAAATTTATAATATATGAAGATGGAACTATTGAGTATAATTCTATGTTTGATAAAGGAGGGAAATTTCATGTCTAATAGTAAAGGCGGAAATAATAGAGATTGGGGTTATGCCAGCTATGATGTAGATCGATACGAAGATTATAATGATTCTAATTTACAATATACCAGTTATGAAAAAAGGGGTTCAGTAAATAGATATGTTAACAATGGTGATGGTGGACATTCACATGCTAGATGGGAAAATAATGATGATTATAACAAGGGAAAAGATCCGGATTATAGTAGAAATAAGAGTAATAGCTCGTCTAATCCAACGATAGGTGAAGTTCAAGATAATGGTGGATGCTATTTAACAAGTGCATGTATGATACATATGCAAGAAAATTTTGATGATAATTGTGAAGAATTAACAATATTAAGATGGTTTAGAAATAATTTTGTTTCAGATGAAGATATAGAACATTATTATAAAATAGCTCCTATCATAGTAGAAGCAATTAATGAACTTGAAGATAGCTTTAGCATTTATAAATATATTTATGATAATGTAGTGAATCCTTGTGTCCAAGCAATAAAAAACGAAGATTATCAATTTGCCTATGACAGATATAAAAATAGCAAATTAATATTAGAAGAGCAATTTACAAGGCCAAGACTTAATAATAAATTAGTTAAAACTTTGAAATTAATGAAACGAAATCATTTAATAATATCTATATAAAGAATTTGAAATAATTTGTGTTCAAAGCTTTATGATATCAATAAAGAAAAATGAAATATTTTTATTTAAAAATATGACATAAAAAATGTATCAGGGGATACATTATGGAATTTAGCAAAACAATTTAACACAACGATTAATGATATTAAACGAGCTAACAATTTAATGAGTGATAATTTACAAATCGGACAAATGTTAATAATTCCGACAACATCTTCGAAAGAAGCAGAAAAAACATATATTGTAAAACCAGGAGATAGTTTGTGGAAAATTGCCAATCAATTTGGCATTACGGCAACGGAGTTAAAAAGTTTTAATCGTTTAGAGAGTAATGATTTACAAATCGGACAAATGCTATATATTCCTTAAAGACAAAATATTTTGTCTTTTTTTTGAAATTTATCTTATTTTGTCATATTATGTGATATAATTATTATAGGAGTGAGAAAAATGAAAGAAGAAAATAAAAAGGAAATAGAAAGAAAAAAACAAACAAATTCGAAAAAAACGTCTAGTAAGAATAATACCAAAGCATCTAGTTCTAAATCAACTACTGTAAAAAATAAAAATTCTAAAAAAAATCCTTCTAAAAAACAAGCAACTGTAAAGGAAGAAAATAAGGCGACAAAAAAGGTAGTAAAAAGTACAGAATCTCAAAAGAAGGATGCACTACAAAAAAAGAAAGTAGAAAATATCGAAACAAAACCAAAAGAAAAAGAAAGCACTGATGAAACAAAAAAAGATTATCAGTTAGAAATGTTATTTACAAAGGAAAAAGAAAGATCAAAATTTAGAAAAATTTTATTTCCGCTTTTTGTTTTGTTAGCCGTTTTATTGATTGGCTTTAGTATATATAAATTTTATTTTATGAATCCAAAAAGAATTATGTCTCATGCTATTACTAGTTTGTCAGAAAAATTTGATGGAGTTTTTGATCAACAAACATTTGGAAATAAAATAGGATCTGATTACACGTTAGATGGAACAATTAATTTTGACATTCATTCTGACTTATTAGATACTTTTTCACAATTTTCAGAATATAAACCTTATGCTAAACTAGTAAAAAATTTAAATGATAGTAATATTAAATTGCAGGTAATGAATGAATCAAAAAGCAAAAAAACATTTTTAAAGATGAATGGAAAATTACATGATAAAGAACTTTTTGATGTTCGATTAATTAATCAAAATGAAAAAAATTACGTTCGTTATCGTAATGCGTTAGATAATTATATTGAATTAGAAGATTCGAATGCTATTATAAAAGAATTTAAAGTAGGAAATTCTGGACTTTATGATAATTTAGACTATATTTATCATTATGTAATAGGAGCTTTGAAAAGAAATTTAAAAGAAGATTATTTTACAACAGAGAATACGAAAATAAAACTTCAAGGAAAAATGACTAAGGTGAAAAAAAATACTTTAGTATTAGATAATAAAAATGGAAATGAATTTTTTAAAAATGTCGTAAGTGATTTGAAAAGCGATAAGAAATTAGAGGAAATATTAGAAAAATATGGTATTAAACTAAAAGATTTAAAATGGAATAATAAAAATTGGGGAAAAGATAAAATTTTATTTACGGTATATACCAATACCATTACTTGTAAAGAATTAAAATATGAATTAGACATTCAAAGTGAAGAAGATAATATTAAATTAGTTTACCTTGATGAAAAAAATGATACGATTAATTTGTATTATCAAGATCGTCTTATTGCTAGTGCTCTTGTTAAGACAAACGGAGATGAAACGACCGTTGATTTTACCGATGATAAAGATAAAAAAGTAGGAAATGTTAAGATTATTCAAAAAGATGATTATGTCACTTTTGATTTTAATATTGATTATCAAAATATAACATTACAATTTAAGGTGGAAACGGAATTATTGAAAGAAGACGATGATTTTAAAAATAAAGAATTGATACAAGTAAAAGTAAAGCAAAAAGATTTTACTTATATCGATATTAAGGCCGAGGTTAATGGAACGGTGACAAAAAAATCAAATATTAAAGATACTATTGATAAGGCAATCAAAATATCTGATTTAACCCAAAAACAGAAAAAGTCAATTTCTGATGAAATAAACCATTTAGAAGAACAATTAATGAAATAGCCAAAAAAGTTGTCATATAATATAGCAAACTAGTGAATACTAGTTTCTTTTCATGGAGGCTTTATGAAAAAATGCGTTGTGATTTATAATCCCAAAAGTGGGAAAAGAAAAAAGAAACAATTTACACAAACTATTATTCCTTTATTGGAAAAATATGGTTATGATACAGAAGTATTATATACTCAGTATAAAGGACATGCGATTTTATTAATGCAAGTAATAGGCTCAGTTGATTTGGTTATCGCTGCTGGGGGCGATGGAACCTTAAATGAGGTAGTAACAGGAAATTTTTTACGAAAGAAAAAGTTACTAATTGCTCCATTTCCGGTTGGGACAGGAAATGACGTAAGTAAAATGTATGGTCTTACGAAAGATGCATCAAAAAATTTAGAATCACTACTAAAAGGTACACCTAAGAAATTAGATATTTGTTTTATTAATCAAAAACCATTTGTTTATGTCGCATGTTTTGGTCCATTTGTCGATATTGCCTATCAAACTCCCCGCAAATTAAAAGAAAAATATGGTAGTTTTGGGTATATAATTTATGCTTTAAAAAAACTAAATCGTCCCATAGTTCCTTATTCTATTCGTTATCGAGTAAATGGAAAGTGGGAAAGAGGAGAATTTACTTTTATTTTTATTACGAATAGTACTCGAGTAGCGGGAATTTCTCATATATATAATGATGTATTATTAGATGATAATCAATTTGAAGTATTATTTTGTAAAGCGAAAAAGCCAAAAGAATTAATTCAATCTATTTTTCATTTTATGAATAACGATGAAAAAAGAGAAAAAAATATTATCTCTTTTAAAACGAATCATTTAGAAATTGTTTTTGATAAAGAAATAAAAGATTCTTGGTGTATCGATGGAGAAGAATATCGAGAAAAAAATAATAAATTTTTATTTCAAGTAAAAAAGGAGATGAAAATTTTAGTACCTCAAAAGAAAATCAAAAAACTTTTTCATGATGAATCATTTTGACAAATAGAAAAATCTATGATATTATAACTCCACTTATTTATGGGGGATTATCGTATGAAAAATTTAACTTTTTATGGAAAATTTCAACAGATGCAAAAAAAACATATCAATCGATGATTCGATTGATAAGGAGACCTTTTCTTTTGAGGTAATAACTACAATTTTAAAAAATGGTATTCATATATTAGCATTAAAATTATTAGGAATTCTATCTTTTTTCCCTTTTCCTATGCTAATTAGTTTTTATGCCTTATGGGCTGCTTTCGATTGGAAAAAAATAAAAAATAATCAACCAGAATATATTCAAAAGAAAAATGCAAAATTATACTTTCAAGACTTACAATATCGTCTACAAAAAGAAAATATTTATGCTAGTTCTTTTCAGATTACCAATGCTCTACCAATAGATTTTTTTATGGTGGAGCAAGGTAAAATATTAACTCAAGAAAAATTATTTGCTTTTTTAGATTATGAAAATGATATTGTATTATTAAAAGAAATAAAAGAAAATGCAGAAACGATATTAGAAATTTATAATAAAGAAGATCAAAATGAGGTTTTATATCCTGTAAACGATCAAAAATTAAAAGAAAAATTATTAGAAAAAGAATATCAAAGATAATTTTTGTTTTTGATAGAAGCATAAAGATACTACTAAAATCATTTTTTTGACGTATGATTAAATAGGTGATGAGGATGAATTTATCTGATTTACAATCAAAAGATATCGTCGATATTAAAGATGGCAAAAAGATAGGAATGATTATCGATGTTATTATTAATCGTAGCGGGATGTTAGAAACATTAATCATTCAAAAAAATAAATTTAATTTTAATTTTTTATCCAATCGAGAGGATTTCCAAATTCGTTGGGAACAAATTAAGAAAATAGGGGAAGATGTCATTTTAGTTGATATTAAGTAGGTGATATGGTGAAAGTATTATTATATACAGAAAGTGAAAAAACAATCGGGAAATCTGGTCTTGGAAAAGCGATTCAGCATCAAAAAAAAGCATTAGAAGAAAATCACATTGAATATACAGAAAATCCAAAAGAAATAAATTCCTGTGATATTGTACATATTAATTTTTTTGGCCCAAAAAGTTATTTTTTAGCAAAAAAAGCAAAAAAATTAGGGAAAAAAGTAATTTATCATGCTCATTCTACGAAAGAGGATTTTAAAAATTCATTTTTATTTTCTAATCAATTAGCTCCTCTTTTTAAATGGTGGATTTGTAAATGTTATCGTTTAGGGGATTATATTATATCTCCCACACCATATTCAAAAAAAATTCAAGAAAGTTATGGGCTTCATCCAATTGAAGCAATTTCTAATGGCATCGATATGAAGTTTTTTAAAAAAGATAAAAAACAAGGAGAGCAATTTCGAAAAACTTATGGTTATTCTAAAGATGATAAGGTTGTTATTGGAATTGGTTTATATTTAGAACGAAAAGGAATTTTAGATTTTGTTGAACTAGCTAAAAGAATGAAAGATTATCAATTTATTTGGTTTGGATATCTTAATTTAAATTTGGTTCCTCGAAAAATTCGAAGAGCTGTAAATACAAAATTACCTAATTTAACTTTTGCTGGCTATGTTGAACAAGAGATGATTCGTTCTGCTTTATCAGGCGGAGATATCTATTTTTTTCCAACGTTAGAAGAGACGGAAGGGATTCCTATTTTAGAAGCTTTTTCGACGAAAATTGATACGGTTATTCGCGATATTCCAATCTTTGAATGGATTAAGGATAAAAAAGAGGTTTATAAAGGGAAGACATTAGAAGATTTTGAATATTTAATTCGCGGAATAACAAATAAAGAATTACCTTCTTTAGTAGAGAACGCTTATCTTTTAGCGAAACAATGTGAAATAAAAACTGTTGGAAAAAAAATGATTAATGTCTATTATAAAGTATTAGAGGAAGATGATTTTAATGATAAAAAAACAACAATTATTACAACAAAAAGAAAACGCGTTAGCGAAAAAAGATTTTGAACAGTATTTTTCTCTTTTAATTGAACTTATTCGAAAATATCCTGATAGAGGATATAATTATGATGATTGTAATCTTTTAATTGAGCATGGATATTTAGAATATGCGAAAAAAGCATTAAAAGAAATGCAAAATTCTGCTTTTTCCCATGATAAAATTAAACATCAATTTCTTTTTAATAAAATTAATCAATTGCAGTATTATTCTATGATGTCAGAAGAAGAAAAATATCGATTTGAAGCTTTGTTGCGACAAGGTAGTCAAGCTTATCAAGAAAAAGATTTGCCACTAGCTTACGATTATTATGAAGCAGGTAAATATCTTTTTGACAATGTTATTTTTGATTATTATTTAGGAAAAATTGATTATAAAATTCATGATTATAAACAAGCTTTATTCCATTTGAAAAAATTTATTCGTGAAGGATATTGGCGATATGAAAAAGCATGTCTTTATCTTTCAAAAATTTATTATTATAAAAAAGATTACCAAAAAGCTAATCAAATTGCTAGTACTGCTTTAAAATTAGAACCATATGCAGCTGAGGAATATCGATTAGATAATTTTTTAATTAATCGAGGTCAATTAAAAGGGGATTTTAAACCAAATCAATATCGTTTAAAGAACATCAAATAGATGTTTTTTTTCTTTTATGGTATAATAAATTAGGTGATGATATGCATCAAAAAATAAATATAATTATTTGGAAAATATTCTTTCTTTTGATGGTTTTTTTTCTTTTTTATATCGTCTTTACTGAAGTACGAGTAAAGAATACCAGCAAAGAATATCAACGTAAAATGTTTTATATGGATTATCCTATTTATATAAAATTATATGGTAAAGATAGTGATCAAATCGAAAAAAAGTTAGATGAAGTTGAAAACATTTATCATTATTATCATAAGATAACAAATCGAAAAGAAGAATATAAAAATATTCATAATTTGTATTATATAAAAAATAACTCTTCGAAAGAAAAAGACATTACGATTGATAAAAATTTATATGATATGTTAAAACTGGGCTTAACATGGTATGAAAAGAGCAATCATTTTTTAAATATTGCTTTAGGAAACGCCAATGATAGGTGGAGTGAATATCGGGAAAAAGGAACATCTATTCCTACTAAAGAAGAATTACAGAAAGAAAATAATGATATAAAAAAAATTATTTTAAAAGAAAATAATAAGATTGAAAATAATCATGTCAATATTGATTTAAATTTTTATCGAAAAGGATATGCGACAAATAAAGTGGTCGAATATTTAAAAAAACAAGGAATTACTTCGTATGTAATCGATATTGGAGGAACTATTGTAGTAGGGGATTATTATCATAAAAATAAATATATCGTTGGAATTGAAGATCCTTTTCAATCTCTAGAAATTTCAACAAAAGTAAAGGTGGTAAAAAAAGCAATTAGTACGGTTGGAAAAGAAGAAGATTTTTATGAATATAAAGCAAAAAAATATCATTTTTTGTTATTACCGGATACCTTATTTCCTCCTAGTGATAAAGAAAGTGTAACTGTCATTGCTAATGATAGTGTAACATCTGATCTTGTCGCCACTACTCTCTTTTTAATGGATACTAAACAAGGAAAACAATGGATTTCTAAACAAACTGATATAGAAGCTATGTGGTATTTAGATAAAAATCATATAGAAAAAACAGAAAACTTTGAAAATTATTCTTTTTCGTAAGTTTTCACAAAATATACATATTGCTTTAGTATGATATAAATGAGGATGTGAAATATGAAACTATTAGTTGTCGATGATGAGATTCGTATTAGAGAAGTAATCAAAGAATATGCTTATCATGAAAAATATGAAGTAATTGAAGCTTCTAATGGAAAAGAAGCAATTGCGAAAGTAAAAGAACATCCAGATATTGATTTTATTATTATGGATATTATGATGCCTATATTAGATGGTATTAGTGCGAATCGTGAAATTAAAAAAATAAAGGAAATTCCTACGTTAATGTTATCAGCTAGAAAAGAAGAATATGATAAATTACAAGCTTTTGATGATGGAATTGATGATTATGTTACGAAACCTTTTAGTCCTCGCGAATTGATGGCAAGAATCAAGGCAATATGCAAACGAAATAAAGAGGAAGATGTTTTTATCTATCAAGATTTAATAGTTGACAAAAAAGGACATACCGTAAAAATTGATCAAAAAGAAATAAAGTTGACACCAAAAGAATATGAACTATTATTGTTTTTTATTAAAAATAAAAATATTGCTTTATCTCGAGAAACGTTGTTGAGTCAAATTTGGGGATATGATTTTTTTGGCGATGATCGTACTGTTGATACTCATATTAAAATGCTTCGCGGTAATTTAGGAAAATATCGAGATTTAATTGTAACTGTTAGAGGGGTAGGATATAAATTTGAACTATCAGAAAGTAACTAAACTACGAAATAAATTATGGATTTATTTATCTATTTTTTCTGCTGTTATCTTAGCGGGGCTTTGGTTATTTCAAGTAATTTTTTTAACTACCTATTATGAATGGCAGAAGACAAGAGAATTAGACGGAATTGCTTCTCAGATAGAAAAAGGGTATCAAGGAAATCAATTTGAACAGACCTTAGATAATATTACCTATAATAATGGGGTATGTATCGAATTGATGACGGCTGATATTCGCCTTTATTCTACCAATAGTTTGATTCGTGGATGTATCTCTTCCGATTATAATAGCGAATTATTAAATCATCGGCAAAATTTTATCAAAAGTAATCAAAAAAGAGCAAAATATACGTTATTCAATAAAAAATTTCAAAATAAAACGTTAGAATATGCTTTAAAATTAGATGACAATTATTATGCTTTTGTAAACGTTTCATTAAAACCGTTAGGAACAACGACAAAAATTTTAGCTAGTCAATTAATATATGTTACCATTGGTATATTTATTTTGGCTTTTATTTTAGCTTATTTTATTTCTAAAAAAGTGGCAGAACCAATTGTTCAAATCAATCAGACAGCCAAAAAAATGGCGAAAGGAGAATATCAGCTTTCTTTTGATACGAATCAAAGTATTCAAGAACTAAAAGAGTTAGGAGAAACTTTGAATAATGCTTGTTGTGAATTAGCAAAAACGGAAAAAGTTCGTCGGGAGTTTTTAGCAAATGTATCCCATGATTTAAAAACGCCACTTACTATGATTAAGGCTTACGCTGAATTAGTAAGAGATTTAACCTATGACAATAAAGAAAAAAGAGAAGAAGATTTAAATATTATTATCGACGAAACGGAAAGATTAAATCGATTAGTAAACGATATTTTAGAGCTTTCTAAAATACAATCTGAAGTAGAAAAATTGAATTATGAAGAAATTCATCTAAATCGTCTTCTTCAGCAAATGATTAATAAATTTTCATATTTGGAACAAGTAGAAGGATATCATTTTGTTTTTGAAACTTGTGAAGATAATATTATTATTGAAGCTGATGTCATTCGAATGGAGCAAGTCATTTATAATTTAATCAATAATGCGATTGATCATGTAGGAAAGAAAAAAGAAATTACGATAAAGGTAGAAAAAGAAAAAAATAATTATGTAGTAAAAATTATCGACGATGGAAAAGGGATTGATCAAAAAAATTTATCATTAATATGGGATAAATATTATAAGATTGATAAAACGCATAAACGTTCAGTCAAAGGAACTGGGCTTGGACTTTCCATCGTAAAAAACATTTTAGAAAAACATCATTTTGAATATGGAGTAATATCTCAGGTTAAAAAAGGGACTACCTTCTATTTTAAAATACCTTTTAAGAAAAATAAGTAGGAATACTTATTTTTTTATGTTATAATAAAAACTGGTGGTAAGATGATACGAGTTTTTTATGGGGAAGAAACCTATTTAATCGAAAAAGAAATAAAAAAAATAAAGCAAGAATATCATATTGAGCCAGTAATGGTAACGACCTATGATTTAGAAGTTGATTTTTTACAAGATATTTTAGAAGATGCAAATTCTATTTCTTTATTTTCTAATAATAAAATGATTATTGTCGATAATGCTTATCTTTTTACTGCCAATACATCAAAAAAAACATTAAATCAAGATGTTTCCTTATTAGAAGAATATTTTCAAAATCCCGCGGATACTATTTTAATATTTGTTATTCATAAAGAAAAACTAGACGAAAGAAAAAAAATAGTAAAATTAGCTCGAAAATTAGGATATGTGTTTGAATATCGTAAAGTAGAGGATTTTTATCATTTTGTTACCTCTTCTTTAAAAGGTTATCAATATGATAAAGATATCGTTTCGTTCTTTTTAGATCGCGTAGGGGAAGATTTAGGAATCATTGAACATGAGATTGAAAAATTAAAAATTTATAAAGATTCTGATAAAGTTATAACGAAAGACGATATTGTAAATTTAACAAGTAAAACAATTAATACCAATATTTTTCAATTAATTGAAAATATTGTTACTGACAATAAAGAAAAAGCTATGGAAAGTTATCAAGAGATGATTAAATTAGGACAAGAACCAATTATGATTTTAATATTATTAGCAAATCAATTTCGATTAATTTATCAAAGTAAAAAATTATATCAAAAAGGATATTCTAAAAGAGATATCGCTACTCATTTAAGAGTTCATCCTTATGCGGTTGAAAAGGCATTAGAAAAGGCAAGATTATTTACAGATAATGAATTACTTTCCTATTTACAACGTTTAGCAGATCTTGATATTCAGATTAAAAGTGGGGTAATGAATAAAGAAATTGCCTTAGAATTATTTATATTAGACAAATGAAAAAGCTTCTATTGAGAAGCTTTTTCATTTGTATTAATTGTTGGTTGTGGTGGAATTGGAATAGGATTTGTTGGTGGAGTTGCTGTATTTGGCGAAGTTACCGTAGAATTTGAAATATTATTTATAGTAGAACTTGTTGGTGCTGTTGTACTTGGTGAAGTTACTGTAGAAGTTGAAGTATTATTTGTGGTAGAACTCGTTGATGGGGTTGTACTTGATGAAGTTGGTGAATTTACTGCTGGATTTGAAATATTATTTGAGGTAGAATTTGTTGGTGACTTTTCATTTCGATCTTTTTTTTCTGCTTCTTCTAATTTATTCAAAGTAGCTTTCGCTGCTTCTTGGGATAATTTAGTAAATTCGATAGAATTTTGTAAGTTTGAACGATCTTCACCAGCTGTACTTTCATCTTCATCTAATTCGATTAATTTCAAAATTTCTTCAAAAGTAGTTTCTCCTTCAATTACTTTTTCCATTCCATCTTGTAACATGGTAGTTACATCTTCTGTATATACTAATTTTCTTAATTCTTCTTTTCTAACATTGTTACTAATCGCATCTTTAATTGTCTGAGTTACGACCAATACTTCATGGATAGGGATACGTCCTTTAAATCCGTTTGTACATTCTTCACACCCAACATTTGTATAAGTTTCGTTAACATCTTTATTTAAGACATTTTTAAATAACTCTTTCTCATATTCGTTAGTAGGTCTTAATTTTCTACATTTAGGGCATAGACGACGAGCTAATTTTTGAGAAATAATTCCTTCTAGTGCAGAAGCAAGTAAATAACGTTCTACATCCATATCTAAGAGACGTTCAATCGTATTTAATGAGTTATTGGTGTGGATAGTAGATAGTACGATATGTCCTGTAATAGAGGCACGAACAGCAATTTGAGCAGTTTCGTTATCACGAATTTCCCCAATCATTATAACGTTAGGGTCTTGACGTAAAATAGAACGCAAAGAAGCCGCAAAAGTAAGTCCAATTTCACTATTTACTTGTACTTGGTTAATTCCTTCAATATTCATTTCAATCGGGTCTTCAACGGTAATAATATTGGTTTCTTCTCGATTTAATTTTTGTAAAATAGAATATACGGTAGTCGATTTACCAGTACCGGTAGCTCCTGTAACTAAAATGATTCCATTAGGAACGGAAATAATACGAGCGACTTTTTCAAAATTACTAGGACTAAACCCTAATGTTTCAAGCCCTGCTTGACTCATTGAATAGTCTAAGATACGGATAACTATTTTTTCTCCTAAATTAGTAGGAAGGCAAGATACACGTAAATCTAGATTGACATCTTCAATGGTAGTTTTAATGGCTCCATCTTGTGGTAATCTTGATTCGGTAATATTCATTCCACTAATGATCTTAATACGGGTAATCATATTTCTTTTAATTGTGTTTGGAACTTCCGCGTAATCTTTTAGATCTCCATCGATACGAATACGAATTTTTAAATACTCTTCCTGTGGGTCAAAATGAATATCACTGGCATCACGTTTGGCAGCATCGACTAATATATTATTGACAATCTCCACAACAGGCATTTTTTCATAGTCAAAAACTTTTAACATAAGAAATGTCAACTCCTTTTATTCTTTTCTTCATTTAGGACTAGTATTTATCCTAAAAATATTATATAATAATAACAGTAAAAATACAATAAAAAGGAGTAACTTTTATGAAAAAAGATAAGAAGGGCTTTACACTTATTGAAACGTTAATTGTATCGACTGTTATTATTGCCATTATCGTATTTCTTTTTTCTCAATTTTCAAAATTGAAAAAAAGTTATGAGAATAGTTATAAATACAATAATATTACAGCTATTTATAATACTAAAAATATCAATAAGTTTTTAATTTCTACCAATTATTCTGCTATTACTACAGCATTAAAAAATGATACAGTAGAATATATTAATCTTACCTCTTGCCCCGATGAATATGTACAAAATAGTGATTATTGTAAAAAATTATTTGATTTTATGGGAGTAAATTATGTTTTTATTGTCAAAGAAAATGCTTTAAATGCTTCTCAAGAAACAGCCTTTAAAAAATATGTAAAAGATAATCCAACAAGAATTCATGCGAAATTTTATGATTTTATTAAAACGTTATCATCGAAAAGTGATAATACAGGGGGATACCGAATTTTAGCCGAATATGATGATACTCTTTTTGCGGCTATCAATTTTTCATACTAGAGGAGGTTATTCTTTCATGAAAAAAAACGGTTTTACATTAGTGGAATTAATTGTAACGTTTACTTTGGTATCGACAATTTCTTTTCTTTTATTTCAGTTAATTTTTGGCTTAAAAGAAATGTTTATTACGACGAAGTTTAAAACAAATTTACTAACAAGACAAGCTAATTTAACGAGACGAATTTATACTGATACATTAAAATATCGGGCTATTAAATTTGATAATTGTACGAGAAGTGTCGAAAATTCTACGTTATGCATCGATATTACTTTTGCGGATAATGAAGATGAATTAATTCAAAAACGATTAGTTGTATATGAAGAACAAATTGTCTATGATAATTATAAGATTACTGTTAGTTCTACTTCTGATGGTTCCGCAATTGGAAATATTAAAATAAAAAATTCATATTTAAATTCACAATCAGAAGTTTATAATGCTGTTTTAAAAATCGATATTCCTATTACTAATACTCTAGCAAAAGGAGATTATGGAATTCATATAACACTTCAATATAATACTGTTCCTGATGAATTAAATGATAGCGGACAAGTATTTACTGATCGTTTTAGAGATTTAATCGATAGTGAAACGGAAATTGTTATTACTTCTACATCAGTTATGGATTTAATGAAAGATATCGTCCCTGAAGGCAGTACAGAATCAGATGGCTTATATGAAGTAAAATATGATCCAGACTGGTATTATACTTTATCTAATAACGAAGTCAATCGATTACCTCAATATGTTTATAAAGGAGAAAATCCTAATAATCATGTCATTATTCAAGAAGATTGTTATCGAATTATGCAAATTACGAATAAACAGGTAGTAAAACTATTGTATGAGGGAAAAGCCTATGGAGATAGTTGTGAAATTGAAGAAGGACGTCAAGGTTATATCGATGTTACACCAGAACTTTCTGTCTGGGGAAAAACGAATAATGTTTGGCAAAATACAGAAAAACAAAATATTCGAACAACATTAGAAGATTGGTATGCGGAAAAGAAAATGACATCGAATCGAATTGGAACATTTACTAATTTATTAGGATTTGTCAGTAGCTCAAAACCTGATGCTAACGATACCATTCAAGGTTTGATAGCAGATGAATTAGGGATTATCGGAATGTATGAATCAGTGGCATTACCAACGGTAAGTGACTATGTAATGGCTTCTACTAATAAAGCTTGTCAAAGTATAAAATCTGCTTCTCAAACGACAGAATGTATGAAAAATAATTATATGTTCGAAGCTGATTTCAACTATTGGACTTTGACTGGGGTAGGAGGTACTAGTAATCAAGTATGGAGTATTCAAAATACAGGAAAAATTGCACCTACTGCTATTACAACCAATACATTAAAAATAAAACCTGTTATATTTTTAAAGAGTACCGCTACTTTTACAGGAACAGGAATTCCTGCCGATCCATATAAACTTAAATAAAAATGTCAAAGCATAAATAAACGAGAAAACTGGAAAGACCAGCATGTAATAGACGTGCTACAAAATAGGGGAAATAGCGAATATCAGTATCACTTAAGATACTGATTGTTTGCATATGGACTGATATTCCTCCAAATGATAAATACATCGTCATCAATACAGCTTTAATTTTTATAGCAATCGATAGATCGGCGGTATATTTTATTCCTTGTGTCATTTCTAAAAAACCATCGATAATACATTGAAAATAGGCAGGAATATCAAGATGATAATCGATAATTGTAGTAATTATTAAAAAAATAGACATTGTTCCTAAAATTAACAGTAATGTATTGATACTATCTAGAATAGCTTTTGTTAAAATGTTTCCAAAAGATTCTCTTTTTTTCTTTTGAATTATCGTTATTGCGTTTTTTAAAGAAAAATAATTTTGTTCCTCTTCGGAAGGATAAAAATTTCGAAAGATAATTCCTACTATAAAATTGGTACCATAATGAATGAATAAAATAAGAAGAGCAATTTTTTGATTTAAAAATAATCCAATTGTTCCTAAAATGAAAAGGGGATTTGAAAAATGAGAAAATGTTAATATTTTTTCAGCTTCTTCTTTTGTCAACAAATTTTCTTTATATAATTCTCTTGTATATTTGGCAGAACTAGGGAAACCAGATATCATGCTCATAAATAATATGAAGGAAGTGCGAGAAGAAATTTTAAAAATTCTCATAAATGGTTTTAATAATTCGCTGAGAAATTCAATGAATCCATAATGAATTAATAGAGAAGATAGTACAAAAAAAGGAAATAAAGAAGGAAAAATATTATTTTTCCAAATCGAAAAAGAAAATCTTATCGATTCTATTACATTGGTAGAGAGGGTTAAGATTTGAAATGTCAAAAATAATAAAAAAAGAATCATGACTAGATTGAAATATTTTTTCATAGAATGCTCCTTTTCTAAATTATATGATAAATATTTCTGTTCTATCATATATAATTACAAGGGAGGTAGTAAAGATGAAAAAATGGTTCAATGAAAATAAGTGGGTAATTTTTCTTTTTTTAATCGCTTTTATCATTCTTTATTTTCCTATCCCATATTATATCGAAGCTCCAGGGGGATTAATTGATACGAGTAATCGAGTTGATATTCAAGATAAATATGTTCCACGAGGAACTTTTCAGATGGCTTATGTCAGTAGTATTAAAGCAAATATTCCTCTTTTTTTATTTGCGTGTATTCATCCCGATTGGGATCTTCAAAAAAAAGAAGATGTAGTAGCGGACGGAGAAAGTGAAAAAGAAGCCGAATATCGAAATCAAATGTCTCTTCAAGAAGGAAATCAAAATGCTATTATTCATGGATATCAAGAAGCAAAAAAATATCTTCAAATCGATAATCAAGAAATTTATGTCACCTATCTTTTTCAAGAAGCCAATACTAATTTAAAAGTAGGGGATAGAATTTATAAAGTAATGGATAAAAAAGTATCATCATTACTTGATTTTTCTAATATCATAAAAAAATATCCAAGTGGCACTAGAATCAATATAGAAGTTATTAATCATGAAAAAAAAGAAAAACGATATGCTTATATAATTGAAAAAGATGGAATGAAAATAATCGGTATTTTAACTTCTAGTTTGTATCAAATTCATACTAAACCACCAATTAAAATTAAAATGGATCAAAATGAATCAGGAGGATCCGGAGGATTAATTATGACTCTTACGATTTATAATTATTTAACAAAAGAAGATCTTACAAAAGGCGATATGATTGCTGGTACGGGAACAATCGAAAAAGATGGTACTATTGGCGAAATTGCCGGAGTAAAATATAAATTAATGGGAGCCGTCAAAAAGAAAGCAAATATTTTTTTAGTTCCAGCGGGAAAAAATTATCAAGAAGCCATTAAAGTGAAAAAAGAAAAAAATTTAAAAATCGATATTATATCTGTCAAGAATATCAAAGAAGCTATTGAAAAATTAAAAAATCGTGAATAATTCACGATTTTTTAATGTAATTCTTGATATACTCTCTGATTAAAGTTATGCTGTTTTTGATCTAATTTATGTAGCTGATTCGTATCAATTAAGAAAAAATCATAGTTTAACATATCTTCTCCTGTATTGACAATTGGATCGTCCCATGTTAAATCCAAATGTTTCCACTTTCCATTGATATAAACCGCATTCCAAATATGTTTTTCGCTCGATACTTTAAAATTTGGAATTCCCATTTTAGTTAGAAAGATAGCCATTAAATCGGTATATCCACCACATAGAGCCTTCCCATTAAAAAGAGGGCCATAAGCAGTATTGCTTTTATTCGTATAATTGATATTTCCTTTATCGTCTTTATAAACGGTTTTTTGTTCGTCATATCTAACACGATTAATAATGTAGTTATGAATTCGTTTGATATTTTGTTCTTTTGATAAGTTAGCTAATACTAATTTAGGATAAAGCTCATCAACTTTTTGATTGATTTTTTTAATTTCTTCTTCCGTATATACAGGGGATACTTTAATGGTTATTTTTCCAAAATAATCGACACCGACAGAGATTGATTGATAACTATTAAAAGGATGGGCAAAATTATTAATATCACTCAATAATTCTTGATCAGATGCCATCTTTGTAATATCGTCTTTACAAGAAGTGTAATTATCATCACAATAAAAGGTAAATTCTTTCCAACCACGATTGATAATAGTATATAAAATATTCATTAAATCTTGTTTTTGTTTTGGAACAAAATCATTTGTATCTTGTACATAATAAAAGGTTTCATATTTTATGTATTCGTTACTATCTTGTATTACAATTTCTTTATCCATGATAAAATGTCGATAGACAAAATGAAAAATAGGAGTTCGATAATGATACATAATTCCAATAATAGATAAAATAAGAATAAAATGAATCATCTTCTTCATATGATCACCTATTTTATTATATCATAACTCCTAAAAAAAAGAAGTAAATTACTTCATTTCATTTACTTTTTTTGTCAATCTAGATTTATTACGGGCAACAAAGTTCGCTGTTACTACTTTTGCTTTATATGCTTTATCTAATCTTTGAATAGCAATTTTCAAAGTTTCTTCTGCTTTCTTTTTATCCTTGGAAATAATTGCTTTTTCCACGTTTTTCATCGCTGTTTTCATGCTTGCTTTGTAGGCATTATTAATTTCTTTTTTCTTTGCTTGAACGTTTACTGCTTTTTTCGCATTTTTAATATTTGGCATTTTCTCACCTCCAAGTCATATAACTTCATATATTTTAGCAAATTTTAAAAGAAAATGCAAATAAATATAAAAGATTGTTATAAATTTATGCAATTTATAAAAAAATAATACTAGGTGATCATATGGAACATACAATCGATTTAAAAAATTTCTCTTTGCGAACAGATTTAATTACCGAATTAACAACCGAAAAACAAGTGGGAATTTCTTCCCAATGTCAAGAAGAAGAGGGAATTAAAATTACAGAAGTTGAAGTTTTAAAAGAAGGAGAAGAACAAATAGGAAAAAAACAAGGATTTTATACGACAATTGAATTTAGTGATGTGACAGATTATCATTTAAAAGAAAAAGTAAAAGAAGTTTTTAGTAAATATTTAAAAAAATTATTAGAAAAAACAGGAATTTTACAAGACGCTTCCTGTCTTGTTATCGGCCTTGGAAATGAAAAATCTTCTCCTGATGCACTGGGACCCGCTACTATTGAAAATATACTGGTAACAAATCACTTATTTCAATATGGAACACCAGAAGAAGGATTTCGACCTGTTGCGGCGATTAAAAGTAACGTAACAGGAGTAACAGGAATTGAAACCAATCAATTTATTTTAGGAATTGTAAAAGAAATTAAACCAGATTTTTTAATTGTTATCGATGCTCTTGCGAGTCAATCGTTAGATCGTCTAAATAAAACGATTCAATTATCAAATACAGGAATTCATCCCGGAAGCGGAGTAGGAAATAAAAGAAAAGAAATCAGTTTTCAGACCATCGGTATTCCTGTCATCGCTATTGGGGTACCGACAGTAGTAGATGCTCTTACTATCGTATCAGATACTATAAAATATCTTTACCGTCATTATGCTTTTCATAAACAATATGATAAAAAACCAAGTAGTAAATTAACGATGAGCAGTCAAATCAATTATTTAAAAGAAAACGTTGAAATTTTACAAGAAGATAAAAAAAATCTTCTAGGGATAATAGGAACATTATCCGAAGAAGAAAGAAAACAATTATTATTTGAAGTTTTAACTCCTATTGGATATAATCTTATCGTTACTCCAAAAGAATTTGATTTCGAGTTAGAACATTTGGCCGATATTTTAGGAAATGGTATCAATCGGGCTCTTCATAAAAAAGTAAATCATCTTTGAATAAAAAATAAAGAGGCTATGTAACTACAAACGACACCAACTAATATAATCGTTGCGACAATTGCTTGAATATTTACTTTTTTCTTTTTCTTTTTTTTCATCGTTTCACATCCTTTCCATTATTATATAACGAATTTTAAAAAAAAGGAATATTTTTTTTATTCTTTCATATTTTTTATTAGAGGTGAATTATGAAAGAAATAAAGGACAAGCTAAAGCAAAAAACGAAAAAAAACAAGAATTTATTTTTATTTTTGATAGGAATTTCTATCATTGGACTAATATCTGGATCTATATTTTTAACAATTATCAATAAAAGTGATCAAGGATTAGTCAAGGAATATATCGAAAAATTTATAGTAGGAATTGACCAGGACAAGCTAAACTATTTAGAAGCATTAAAAAATACAATTTTATCAAATTTTGCCTTTCTTTTACTAATTTTTATTTTAGGAATGACTGTGATTGGAAATATTATTAATCTTTTCATTTATTTTACCAAATCATTTATTTTAGGATTTTCTATTTCTTCTTTTGTTTTACAATATGGTTTTAAAGGAACAATATTTTCTGTTATTTATATTATCCCTGGACTTATTAATTTACTTCTTTATACCATTTTGTTAATCTGTGCGATTTTATTTTCTATTCAATTATTAGAAATTATTTTACAAAAACGAAAATTTCCCATAAAATGGTATTTTAAACGATATGTTTTCTATTTTTTATTTCTTGTCGTAACAATGGTTCTTAATAGCTTCTTAGAAGTATATTTGGTACCTACTTTAATTGGAAAAATATTATTTCTTGTGAAATAATATTTTTGTTTTACAAGATAAGATAGGAATGTTATAATAAAGTGGAATTGAAAGAAGGAACAGTATGAAGAAAGTTATCGTTGGAATCAGTGGGGGAGTAGATAGTAGTGTCGCTGCCTATTTATTAAAAAAACAAGGATATGAGGTAGAAGGAATGTTTATGAGAAATTGGGATGCTAGCATCAATAATGATCGATTAGGGAATCCCACTTTAAACGATACGATTTGTCCTCAAGAACAAGATTTTAATGATGCCGTACAAGTTTGTGAGAAATTACAGATTAAATTACACCGCGTCGATTTTGTTAAAGAATATTGGGATGATGTTTTTACGTATTTTTTAGATGAATTAAAAAAAGGAAGAACACCCAATCCTGATATTATGTGTAATAAATATATTAAATTTGATGTTTTTGCCAAAAAAGCTAGAGAATTAGGCGCTGATTTTATTGCAACAGGACATTTCGCAAGACTTAAAGACGGAAAATTATTACGAGGAATTGATGAAAATAAAGACCAAACCTATTTTTTATCTCAAGTTTCGCAAGAACAATTTGAAAATGTTTTATTTCCAGTAGGGGATTTAACAAAGACTCAAATACGCGAAATTGCCAAAAAAGAAGGATTTGTAACCGCAAGTAAAAAAGATTCTACGGGAATATGTTTTATCGGAGAAAGAAATTTTTCTCAATTTTTAACAAATTATTTACCAAATATTCCTGGAAAAATTATCGATATTGAAACGAAAAAAGAATTGGGACAACATGTTGGATTAATGTATTATACAATAGGACAACGAAAGGGCTTAAATATCGGTGGAGATTCTGATAAAATATTTGTTGTTGGGAAAGATATGAAAAATAATATTTTATATGTTGCTCATGGAGAGGATAATGAATATTTATTTAGTACTTCTTGCATTATTAGCGATTTAAATTTACTTGATATAAAAGAACAATTTAAATCAGATTGTAGTGCAAAATTTCGTTATAGAGCAAAAGATATTCCCGTAAAAATTACTTTCTTAGAAAATGGGAAAGCGAAAATAGAATATAATAAAGCGAAAGCAGTTACTCCAGGACAAGCCTGTGTCATTTATCAAAAAGACCAATGTCTTGGTGGGGGAATTATTGAAACAGTATTTAAAAATGGAGAAAAATTATGGTATTTATAAAAATTAGCGTCTGCTAATTTTTTTGATTTTACTTGACTATTAATTTACACTTGACAATTGACATGAGAATGGTAAAATTATTATAGGAGGAATGTATGAAATGGAAAAACTAAATAATATCTTACATGAACTTGGCATTTCTAAGGTAAAATTAGCAAAATTTTTAGGTGTATCAAGACAAATGATTTATAATTATCTTGAATTAGATGATATTAATAAATGGCCAAAAGATAAAAAAGTATTATTATTTAATTTGCTAGGAATAAAATCGGGAGAAGAAATTGATCAAATAAAAATTGATACTGACTATATTATTGAGGTAGAAACTCGTATTAATACTTTATTTGCCGAAACACAAAAATCAGAAAGTGCCGTTCAAGCTTCTTCTTTATTTAATAATATGGGAACAAAACAAAAAGAATTGTTACAAAATATTATCGATTTAATCAAAGAAGAATTAGATGATGACGATAATGAAGAGGGATACTATACTTATTTATACCTATATCATTTCTTACAATCGATGGGAACTTCAAAAGAATTAAAATACATTTTAGCATACGTCGCAAAAGCTGCTGGTTTTGTAAAACCATTAGAATTTGTATTTGATGAAGAAGCTCAATTTATTTTTGAAAGTATTATGTTTTCAGCGATGACATTGTATAATGGAAAACAAGGAGTTTCCAAAAATAAAATTGCGGAATCTCACAAACGTTTTGTCGAGCAAATCGAACATAAAATGGAAGAAAAAATGAGTCGTACATTAGAATTAAATTCCTTTAAAATACAAGCTTTAAAAGAATTGAATTATACTAAAGTTACAGAAGAAAATGCCGCAGAAGTATTGGAAAAAATTGCGGAAATCGAATCACGAAAAGTAATCGAATAGTATGAGTAAAGGAATATTGATATTCATTCTTTTACTTGGAGTAGGGGGAGTCATTTTTGTCATTAGCCAAACTACTCTTTCATTAAAAGAAAATAAAAAAAATTTAAATCAAATAAAAGAAACGACAAATTCTTCCGCACAATTAAGTGCTCAAAAATTAATTGATCAAATTGAAACAAATTATATGTTGTCTATAGTAAAAGGGGATAATTCCCCTATTATGTCAGGAAATGTAACCGATTTGAATATAAAAGGAAATATTGAATCTGGCAAATACGTAATCAAATTAGATAACAAAAATAATGCAATTATTGAATTAATTGATGTTGTTATAGGAAATTCTAAATGTAATGGCAATAATGTAGAGGGTATTATATGTAAATAAAGTAGATATTTCTACTTTTTTCTATTTTTTTTAAATAGAATCCCCTTTTTTGAATCGTTGTTAATAGGGTATAATAAGATTAAGAAATGAAAATTTTGTCATTATTTATATAAAATAATATAAAAAAAGATAATATATAAGTAATGAAAAAATATATATTATAATAGTAAAATTAAATAAAACCATGAAGAATTATAAAGACATTTTGTAAAAAAAAAAGATTATTTTCAAACATTAAAATCCTATAATTTAAAACTTCCGATAATCAATATTATGTTAACTTTTATATTTTTTTATAAATTTTTAACGTTATTTTTATTTTACTCCCCTATTAAATTGTTAAAATTTACCACTGGTAATTTTAAATATTTACGCATAATAAAAATGGGTGATGAAAATGAAAAGTAATAAGAAACAATCTAATTCAAATATTACAAATAGCACTAATAAGTGTGACAAAAAAAATTCAAAAGTTACGAATAGTGCTAATAAATGTAATAAAAAAGGTTCAAGCATTACCAATAAATTAGAAAATAAAAAATCAAATAATGTTAATGGTTTTGCAAACGAAACTCATTCTTTTCAATTAGATGATGATGATGAACATTCTTTTGAAATTAGATAGTCATACCCATGATAAAAGAGACTTTTTGTCTCTTTTTTTATCCAATAAAAATATGACTTATTAAAATAAAGAAAATGCCTATAAGAAAAAAGCAATAAGTAATCTTTTTCTTTTCATATCGAAGTGATGTAAGAAGTAGTTCTAATAAAGCAATATGAGTCATGATACCAGCGATAATTCCAAATAAAATACCTAAGATAATATCGTTAATGATGTATTTTAAAAATAGAAAAGAAAGTACTGCTCCTAGTAGTTCAGACATTCCTGATACAAAAGTATATAATAATGCTTTTTTTCTATCGTTTGTCGCATAATATATGGGAATTGCAATACTGATTCCTTCAGGTATATTATGAAGTGCAATGGCAATAGCCAATTTGATTCCTAATGTTAAATTAGTACCACTTGTAATGTACGTAATAATTCCTTCTGGTATGTTATGCAGGATAATAGCTAACATGGAAATCATCCCAACTCGATATAATTGATTTTTATTTTCAAAAGTTTGATTCATAAAAATAGATAAAATAATTCCCACATTAATGCTGATGAATAATATCAAAATGGCAGGAACAAGATAAAACGATTTGGATAATATAGAAAATGATTCTGGAATCAAATCTAAAAATGAGACAAAAAGCATTACACTTGATGCAAAAGATAAAGACCCAATAATAATATTTTTAGGATTTTTGCATTTAATAAAAATAATAAATGTTCCTAACATGGTAGAAAATCCAGCAATTGTTGTAATGATAAAAGGAAATAGTGTTTGATTCATCTTATCACCACTTTCATTATATGAAAAAAGTAGTTATTTTAAGCTACTTTTTATCTTCCAATATTCGTCTTTTAATCCCCTACCGTTTTCTTCTAAAATAAAGGTAGTATAATCGTCTTTTTCTTCTTTAAAATAAGCAATAATATCATTGGTATATTCATTTAAATAGCGAAAATCATTTTCTAATACGTCGAATATTTGATTTCCATTATAGTCACGACTCTGCATTGATTTGATAGCTGATATGTTTTCAATTTCTTTTAAAGAAGTAAGTGGATAACCTCCTAACATTTTAATTCTTATTGCAATGTTATGACACATTTTTTTCATTTTTGTTTGATATTCTTCTAACATTCGATGAAGTCCAAAAAAACTATTCCCTACTACATTTAATTTCATATTATTTAAATTGTTTTCTTCTACAAATAAATTAGCCATATAGTCATTTAATAGGTCGATATTTTTTTTCATAAAAAAACCTCCTATCGTATTGTATGAGAGGTTTTATAATTTGTTATATGAAACTATTGATTAAATCTTGGAATTCAATTTGTATATTATGTAATCGTTCTTCTGATTTTGCTTCAAAACGTAAGGTTAGATTAGGACCTGTATTAGATGCTCTAACTAAAGCCCAACCGTCTGGAAAATTAACGCGAATGCCATCAATGGTAATGCATTCATAGTCTTTTGATTTGGCATATTCTTTTACTTTTTCTACGATATCAAATTTTTTATTGTCGGGAACTGGCATGATGATTTCATCGGTAGAAAGATATTCTTCTAAACCTTCTAATAAAGCAGAAACAGTTTTGTCGGTATTGGATAATAATTCAATCATACGTAATCCTGCATAAATTCCATCGTCAAATCCGGGAAAACGCTCGTCGTTAAACCATAAATGACCAGAGTATTCTCCTCCAAAAGTATAGTTATCTTTATTTATTTTCATATTCATATATGAATTTCCAGTACGATACATCGTACATTGATATCCTAATTTATTTAATTCATCAATTAATTTATTTGAACTTTTTACATCATAAATTGCTTTTTTAACTGGCATTTTTTTATAAAGATATCGATAAAAAATAACCATAATTAAATCCGCACTTATCGGCGAACCATTTTCATCAACCATTCCTAAACGATCCGCATCTCCATCGACGGCAAAACCGAATGTATAACCTTTATTTCTTACTTCCCTACCTAAATCTATTAAGTTTGTCTTTACGCTAGGATCGGGATGATGATGAGGAAAATTACCATCACTTTCACAATATAGTAAATCATAAGTAATTTGTAAACGATCCATAATATCTTTAATAATGATGGACCCCGTTCCGTTTCCACAATCAACTAACACTTTAACATGACGATTTCCAATATCTAATGTGCTTGTTAATAAATTAATATAATCTTCTTTAATATCGTAAGGAATGACACTCCCCTTTCCATCATCGAAATTTCCTTCAATAATGAATCGTTTAAATTCTTGGATTTGTTCTCCATAAGCATTTCCTATTTCCGAAAAAGAAATTTTAAATCCATTATAATCTTTGGGATTATGACTTGCTGTTACCATGATTCCACAAGGCGTATTTGTTCTTTTTTTCGCGTAATAAAACATAGGAGTTGTTACTAAACCTAAATCTAAAACATCAATCCCACTACTGATAATTCCTTCTACTAAAGCCTTTTTTAATGAAGGAGAAGAAAGACGATTATCGTAACCTACCATCGATTTTGTTTGGTTCTTTTTTTTGATAAAAGTCCCATAAGCTTTTCCTATTGTATAGGCACTATTTTCATCAAATTCGGTAGGATATATTCCTCGAATATCATATTCTTTAAATATTTTACTTTGCATTATATTACCTCCTTTTTATTCCCGTGAGGATGAAAATTCTCATAACTATCTTCTACGAATTGATTTGATAAATTAGTATATATTTGAGTTGTTGAAACACTGGAATGTCCCAATAATTCTTGAACACTACGAATATCTGCCCCATTTTCGATCATATGAGTCGCAAAAGAATGTCGTAAAACATGGGGAGAAATTTCTTTCGTAATATGCTTAGCTTGAGCTAATTGTTTGATAATTTTGAAAAAGGCTTGTCTAGTCATTAATGTTCCATGATTACTTAAAAATACATAATCGCTTTGTTTTGATTGTAAAAATTGACCTCGATAATTTTCAATATATAAAGATACGTAATAAAGAGCATAATCACCCATTGGAATTAGTCGCTCTTTACTACCTTTCCCATTGACTCGAATTAAAGCATATTCTAAATTTATATCTGGCATCTTTAAATTTAATAATTCACTAGTTCGAACTCCAGTCGCATACATCAATTCTAACATCGCTTTATTGCGATAAGAATAGCGATTTGTAAGAGGAATATCTAACAATAAATCCACCTCTTCTTTCGTTAAATAATTGGGCAAGCGTTTTTTCACTTTGGGTAAGCTGATATATTCCATTGGATTTTTTGTTTGAATTCCTTCTATTTCTAAAAATTTATAAAAACTTCGTAAGGTAGTTATAAAATGAGCAATTGTCTTTTCTTGACAGCCAGAATCTTTTTCGTATTTCATGTATGAAACAATATCGTCTTTTTCGATTTTCGTTACTTCTTTCGAAGTGTATGAAAAGAATAGTTTTAGTTCTTCTCGGTAAGAAAGAATGGTATTTTTACTATATTTTTTATCGATTAATAAATAATTGATAAATTCTTCTATCAAATCTTCTTGCACGTTATCACTACCCTATTTTATATTATAACACAGCTTTAATTGTTTTCATAGCTTTTTAGAAATTCAAATAGATTGATTGCGACGGAAGAAGGAAGAATTTCTTCTAATTCAAGAAGAGATAATTCTTTTAATTTTGAAATAGTTTTGTATTTTTTTAAAAGTTGTTTTTTTCTTTTCTCCCCGATTCCCTCTACTCTATCTAAAATACTAGATAAACTTCCTTTACTACGTAATTGACGATGATAACGAATAGTAAAGTTGTGAACTTCTTCTTGCATTCGTTCTAAATAATAAAATAGATTACTTTTTTTATCGATAGGAATTTCTGTTAAAGGAGTCCCTGCTAGTAAACTTTCTGTCGTATGTCGATTATTTTTTTTCAATCCTACTACCATAATATCAAGGTGAAGTTCTTGTAATACATTTCGAACGACATTAATTTGGCCAACTCCTCCATCGACAATAATTAAATCAGGTTTGACTAAATGATCTTTTAACACTCTAAAATATCTGCGATATGTCACTTCTCTCATTGTTCCATAATCGTCATTTTTATCGCAAGTTATCTTAAATTTACGATATTCATTTTTATTTGGTTTTCCATTAGTAAAAACAACCATTCCCGATACGTTAAAACTTCCAAAAAGATTTGAATTATCAAATAATTCAATTCGATCTAATTTCTCTAATTGTAAAATTTGTCGTAGTTCTTCATTGGCTTGTAAAGTTCTTTTTTCATCTCGTTGAATTAGTTCTATTTTTTCTTGTAATGTAATCGCCGCATTTTTATTTGCCATTTGCAATATTTTTTTCTTGACTCCTCGTATTGGTGTTTTTACATGAATGTGAAAATAATCTTGTAAAAGATTGGCATCTACTACATCAGGGACTAATATTTCTTTAGGTAACAAGAAATTTTTATCATAAAATTTTGCAATATATCCTGTTAATTCTTCTTCTACTTCTTCAATTAAAGGAATGATTTTAGAGTGACGCTCAATGATTTTTCCCCCACGAATGAAAAATACTTGAATGGATAAATAGTCTTTTTCGATAAAGTATCCAAATACATCACGATCAATTTGATCATCGATCTCTACTTTTTGTTTTGCTAGAGTAATTTCAATATAGTTTAATAAATCTTTTAATTCTTGTGCTTTTTCATAATTTAGCTTTTCGCTTTCTTTTATCATTTCTTCTTTTATTTTTTTTGTTATTTCACTATGATCACCTTTTAAAAATCGAATAATATCGTATTCTAATTGTTTTATTTTTTCATTTGATACTTCATTGGTACAATACCCTAAACATTGTCCAATATGATAGTATAAACAAGGCTTTTTTAAATAGGTACGACATTTTCGTAAGGGATAAATACGATTTAATAAATTAACAGTATTTCTAGCAGCTGTAACGTTGGGATAAGGGCCAAATAATCGATTATGATTTTTCTTTCGACTTAAGCTTCTTACTACTGATAAACGAGGCACTTTTTCATTTGTAATTTCAACATAAGGATATGTCTTATCATCTCGAAGCAAAATATTATATTTAGGATCATATTCTTTAATTAAATTGTTTTCTAAAATTAAAGATTCTGTTTCACTTCCTACCACTACATATTCGAAATCTGCAATTTCACTTACTAATTTAGCTGTCTTTCCCGTATGAGTTCCATGAAAATAAGAATTTAATCGATTTTTTAAATTTTTTGCTTTTCCTACATAAATGACATAATTATCTTTATTTTTCATTAAATAACATCCCGGTTTTTGAGGGACAAGAAGTAATTTTTCTTTTATCATATTATCACCTTAATTTCTTTTATTATAACAAAAAACACTAGTAAAAACTAGTGAATACTTTTCTTTGTTGCCTTTAAATTAATCATTTTCTCTTTTACGGCTTCACTTTCTTTATGAGAAGATAGGGTTTGTAATTGAGAGTAAAATTGGGCAATTGCTCCTTCGGGAGTATCCTGTATTTGAAATAAAGCAAAATTGTATTTTTTATTTTTATGATAACGAATATCTTTCATGATTTTAAATTCATAAATAGCATCTTTTTTTTGAAGAACTAAATGGGTTTTTCCTTGATCCAAATCTCCTCTTGCATAAATAGGATTTCCTTTTAAATGTTGAGCTAATATACGAGTGGCTTCAAACATTTGCGACATTCCATCTATTTCTAATATAATAGGATGAAAATCACATAATTTAGATTCACTATCCTCGTATTCATCGTTAGCGAATATCATATAATTAGAACCATAAGTATGCATGATTTTAACAAATTTTGTATAGTCATTTTGATAAATAATATAACCTTCTTTAATATATTCTTTATCATATACAACATTATATTGATGAATCTCTCTCATAAAAATTCCCCCTTAATTAGTAGAATATTATAATATAAAATTGAAATATTGTAAAGAATAATATATAATATTTTTGGTGAAATTTATGTATAAGATTAAACAGGCACTCGAAAATACTATCGAAGTAAAAAAGTCAGTTTTTATCACAACTCTTTTGCCCATTCAAAAGGAAGAAGAAATAAAAGCATATTTACAGGAGATAAAACAAAAGTATCCAGATGCGACTCATCATTGCTATGCCTATATTTTAGAAGGAAAAAACCATTTTTCAGATGATAAAGAACCAAGTGGAACGGCAGGAATTCCTATTTTAAATGTGTTAGAAAAAAATCAATTAGATCATATTTTATGTGTTGTTACTCGATATTTTGGGGGAATTTTATTAGGAAGTGGAGGTTTAGTTCGAAGTTATACCAAAAGTACTACTGAAGCCTTGAAAAAAGCAGAAATGACACCTCTATTAAAAAGTGTTATCGTCCTTCTTACTTTTCCTTATTCACTAGAAAAAAAGATTGAATTATTATTAAAAAATATAGATATTTTAACAAAAAAATATCAAGAAAAAATAACGTTTCAAATCGTGATTGATGAGATCCGATGGAAAGAGTTGAAAGAGCAATTAAAATATCTAGATGTTACTATTGAAATAGAAAAAAGCGGTTATTTTTAAACCGCTTTTATGATACTATTTTACCATCTAAACTCCATGTTTTGACATCTGTAATTTCTACTTTAACAATATTTCCAATTGCGGAAGGATCTCCTTTAATATTGACTAATTTCATCGTATCAGTATATCCTACTAACTTATTTTTATCTTTATCACTATACCCTTCAATTAAAACGGGAACAATTTTATGCAAGTATTTTTCATTTGCTGCTTTTGCATAATAGTTAACTAGTTGATTTAATTCTTGAAGACGTCTATTTTTTTCTTCTATACTAATACTATCTTCCATACGTGCCGCAGGAGTTCCTTCTCTTTTGGAAAAGATAAAGGTAAAAGCCGAATCAAATTGACACTCTTTTACAATATCTAATGTCTCTTTAAATTCTTCCTCTGTTTCATTTGGAAAACCAACGATAATATCAGTTGTAATAGAACAATTAGGAATATTTTTTTTCAATTTATAGAATAAGGTTAAATATTGTTCTTTGGTATATCTTCTTCCCATTCGTTTTAGTACTGTATTAGAACCTGATTGAATAGGAAGATGGATATAAGGCATAATATTTTGATATTTTTGAATAACATGAATCATTTCATCAGTAAAATCCCAAGGATGACTAGTTACAAAACGAATACGATCAATTCCAGTCAATGCTACATCTTCTAATAAATTTTCCATCTTATAATTTTGGTTAAAATCTTTTCCATAAGCATTTACATTTTGACCTAATAGAGTAACTTCTTTATATCCTTCTTTTATTAATTGTTTTACTTCTTTTAAAATATCTTCTTTCTTTCGACTTCTTTGTTTTCCTCTCGTATAAGGTACTATACAATAAGTACAAAATTTATCACAACCATACATAATATTAACCCAAGCTTTATATTTGGAATCTCGTTTTGCAGGAATATTTTCAATAATATCCCCTTCTTTACTATAAACTTCTATCTCTTTTTCTTGTTGTGTTATAATTTGATGTAATAATTTGGGAAGATGATGAATATTATGAGTTCCAAAAACAATATCTACCCATTTATATTTTTGTAAAATCTCTTCGACGACAACTTCCTCTTGAGCCATACATCCACATATTCCAGCGATAACATGGGGATTTTTTTCTTTCATATTTTTTACTCTTCCTAAAAAACCAAAAACTTTATTATGAGCATTTTCGCGAATCGCACACGTATTTAATAAAATAAAATCTGCCTTTTCCATATCGGTTGTTTCTTGAAAAGACATCTCTTCTAATAATGCTTTTATATTTTCACTATCATGTTCATTCATTTGACAACCATAAGTTTTTATAAAATAGGTTTTCCCTTTTCCTAATTGGGATAATGATTTATCTTGGATATATTGTTTCGTTTGAACCATCACATCTTTTTGCTTACGTAAACGGGCTTCTTTTAATGAAGGCATTTGTATCATGAGAATCACTTCCTTATGTCTTTTAGATAATATCATAAAACGAATGATTTTACAATGACAAAGAAAAAATTCATAAATAAATGAATTTTAATCTTCCTTTTGTTCGATAATTTTAATATTCCCTCGTTTAACAACGGTAATATTTTTTACTTTTTTTCGAATAACAAAATAGCTAATAATATCAAAAATAGTATAAATGATAATAAAAATTCCTATCATTTCAGTAATTGCCTGTGCACCTTTAAAAGGATTAACGATAAAGATTATTCCACAACAGACGATAAGAATGGAATATATAAGTTCAAATAACCAATAATGCTCATTTTCAGTTTTTAATAAGTAAGCAAGTTGTAATTTATAAACGCCATTAATAAGAAGAACAATTCCAATAAAAAGGGGAATGATACTTACAATTAACCTATTATTAAAAATAATAATAAGTCCGGCAACGACAGAGAAAATGCTAGTAAACATCGTTAGATTCATATAC